>CAZKOK010000402.1:0-4329 GCA_964554355.1 uncultured Spirochaetia bacterium
GAAACATCGCATCCTTTGCAGTCCTTTTCCCTGCAGCTGTGCAATGGTTTTTCCGGGTCTATAAACATACTCATATATTCCTCCGGTTTTTAAAGTACCACTCCATTTTAAATTCCGGGAGTTTCCCTGAACAGCATTTTTCATGAAGATTAAGAAATTATAATAAGTTGCAGAATCGCTCTATAAAATTTCTTCAAATCGTAATATGCAGAACAAGACACAGGCAGCAGCATTCATCATAATGACAGATTAATGATGCAAGCTGTCGGCAAATAAACATACAGACATTTGAGGTGTTTTTCTGTATTATACTGGCATGAAAGGCAAATTCATTATTCTGTTTTTCCTTCAATGCATATTTCTTTGCTGCCTTGCGGCGGTATTCATTTCCTGTCCGCTGTCAGATGGGGGTTTAACGCTTTATGAGGGTTCTTTTATGCCTTCTTTTATGCCATAGGGGTAATGATAAGGAGAACAGATATATGCTTACTGTACAGGTTACTTTCATTGTACAACAAAACAGGATACAGGATTTTATTGATATAACCAGATTCAATGTTGAAAACAGCAGAAATGAACAGGGAATCAGAACTTTTAGTTTTTACAGGAAAGCCGGTTCGGAAAATGTTTTCGTTTTGTTTGAAGCATACAATACGAAACAGGACCAGGAGTTTCACCGGGAAACGGAACATTTCAGGATATGGAAAAAGGCTGTATCGGATTTGCTTGAAAAACCTTACGAAATCCAGGTCCTCGAGAACATCGAGTGATTTATTGACTCTGCCTTCATTTGAAATTAATTACATAATTGCCGGGATAATCACGAACAATGCTGTATATTCATAAAAGCAGCGTATTTTATAAAGGATGATTAAAAAGGTATTGCCATGAAAAAAAGTATGGAAAACAGAAATATTTTTATATTTATCCTGATGTTTTTCTCTGTTTCATCATGTGATCCCGATGGCAGCAAGTCAGAGCCGAATACCGTTCAGCATATCCTGATAACAGGCTACTGCGATAATGCCATGGAACCATTCCTAAGCCGGGATGGAAATTATCTCTTTTTTAATAATAATTCACCTGAAGAAGAGGAAAAAGAGGAAGAAGGAACTGAAAAAGATATCTTTTATGCAGTTCGTATCAGTGATACTGTTTTTCAGTATCAGGGACCATTGTCCGCTGTAAACAGTGCTTTGGTCGACGGGACCCCCACAATGGATATATCAAATAATTTCTATTGTATATCTCTTTCCTTGTATGATTCGCCGACCCAGAGCAATACGGTATTTTCAGGAAGCTGGACCGGCAGCACTGTTGAAAATTACGCTCTCCAGACACTCTCCTTTGTTCCTGACTGGCCGCTTGTTTATTTTGATGTTGAAGTTAATTCTGACGGATCACAACTATATCTTAGTATCGGGGCTTTTGCTGTCGGCCAGAGTGTTCCTCTTGCTTCAGATATATATTTTGCAGAGAAATCAGGAAGTGATTTTATTTTATCCGAAGATAACAGTATTATTATGGCCAATATAAACACTTCCGGCAAGCTTGAGTATGCACCGGCATTATCATCGAGCAGCCTTCTGATGTACTTTACCCGGTTTGATCCGGCGAATGAAGAGTATCCCGCAATATACCGCAGTTC
The DNA here is from genome assembly GCA_964554355.1 of uncultured Spirochaetia bacterium. Taxonomy (GTDB): domain Bacteria; phylum Spirochaetota; class Spirochaetia; order CAZKOK01; family CAZKOK01; genus CAZKOK01. Next base: position 1,649 of record CAZKOK010000402.1, read on the forward strand.
ACGCCCTGATACAGATGAACCATTCGGTCCTCCTGAGAAAATCTCCTGCATAAGCAATTTTGCCGAAGGTCCGGCCTTTTCAGCTGATGAAAAATATATCTATTTCCATATGAAAAACCCTTCGGGCACACTTTTTGAAATATACAGGATTCCTGTAGAGTAGTTATTTGGATTACTGGGTCTTTCACGGCTATAATGCTGATTATTTCATAAGAAAATCTGCCGGTTTATCATCAGCGATTATCCATTCAAACTCTATATTCTCCCATGGAATATTAGTCTGAATGCTGAAAAGAATTCTCTCTGCAGCGGGTCGGGATTTTCCAGGAAATATCCTTTGTCAGAATCACCCAGGATAAATGAAAATACCCAGGAAAGTACGAATTCCTTACTTATATCCCAGGTTATCCCCGATGCGATTAATGCACTGGCGGACTCGATATTATACATTCCGTTTGAAAATAATCTCACTGCATTTCCCTTGCCTGTTAAAAACGAAACTGACAAAGCCAGATTGTTTCCCTTTATCAGTGGAAATTGTTCGTCTGCTGTCTTTAGTTCTGTTTCTTCACCATTAAAAAAATATTCAAGTCCCAGGTCAATTTTACTGCCGGTAAACGAAGTGAATATTCCGATATCCCCGGAAAAATCAACAGGATTATCTACAACTCCATTGCCGGGATAATATGTTTCCAGGTCAGGGTTTACGGATACCAGTCCTTCAATATATAATTCTGTATTGTCAAAAATCGTTGTCTTAAGGCTTGAGAACGCGCGAATATTCATCCGGTAATTATAATAGGCCCCCAGGTTTAGATCAGCTGACTTCAGGATAAAATTTGTCTTCAGTCCCAGGCCAAGGGAATCCAGTTCCGGAAGTTTGGAAGCTCCCCATAAACCCTTTCTCGTAAGAAGCAGTATATCGGTACCGCCTATTCCATAAGGAAATGATGCCTTTACAGCTATGGCTTTATCATCTCCTTTAAACCCGTCAGGAAGACGGCCCGGCAGGTTTGTAAACGGATATATTCTTGATTCTCCCCATTTTATTTTCTGAATACCGGTCCGCAAAAAAAGAAAATCACCGGCTGTGTAATCTGCAAAAAACTCTGTAACCTCAGGAATAAAATTCGGATAGGATATGCTGATTTTCTGAAGCACCCGGAAATCATTTGAAATTCTGAAATTCAACGTAAAAAGAGATGTCAATCCAAGTAAAAATGTATCCGAATACTTTATCTGTTCTCCGGCATCAGGCCACAGATTTTCTATTCCGGGTGAATACCCGGCAAAAATCTGGAAATTGGCGTTTAATGTAAACCGGGGCTGGTCTGACAGTATTTTATCAATTGCAGATGTTTCTTCGTCATCATCTGTCTGGTCAGACTGGTCTTCGCTTGTGTTGAACAGATCATCCGGATTTTCAATATCAATAAGATCGTTTGTGCTGGATTCTTCGGAAAACAGCGTTACCGGCGAAAGAAGGACAGTAATTAATAAAAATGACTTGATCAGGATATTTTTCATTCTATATACTCAGCTTTTCCAGAAATGTTTTTGAAAATGTATTATCAGGCAACTTCTCGAGAGCAGGGGAATCAATTGTTATTTGTGTTTTTTCATTTACAAAGACACCGTTTATTTCTGCACCCAGTAAATTGTCTATTATCAGGATTTTATACGGGATATAACGGTTCTGCACCTTTCTGTAACTTGGAATCATGGTGGTTCTCAACAGTCTGCCTGAAAGGCTGTAATCTTCGGTTTTTCTCACCAGTTTATCTTCGCTAACCCATATTTTGGTGTAAGGATATGTAACTTCATCATTATTGGCTTTTAGGCTCAGGACAATACATTTATACTGTCCCAGCTGCTCATTTTCTTTTTTTGTAATATCGTAATCTTCGGCTAAAGTGGATTTGGTAAAATCGGAATTTCTGGCAGATGAATTCTGAAACCGTTCTTTTGAGCTCGTGGAATTGAATACACGGCTTTCCGGATCATAAAACCATAATGTATCACCCTGTTTCAGGTATCCCTGGCCATGCGAACTATCCGGCTCAAGAACAGAGATTACGTATATATCTTCATTGTCCCTGCGGAATACTGCGGCCACAGTCTTTGTCTGCCCTTCTCCGGGAACATCATGCACAATTGTATACTTGGCTGAGAAATCAGTTTCCGGAAAGCTTACCAGAGCGTCGATTTCTTCAAGTATTTTGCTGTTGTCCTCTGAAATGACAGGAAAGGAGATCAGTAATAATGCAAATAATACAGCCGGCTTTTTCATATTTTTTTTCCTGACAGCAGTAAAACACATGGTTTGACTGAAATATTGTAAATATAAAACCATATAGCTGGAATTACAATAATAAACATAACACCAATATCCAAAATAATCCTGTGAAAGATATAAAGACCTGTTAATGAACCCTGACTGAGGAAAATCTCAAATCCCGGGATATTTATTAATGGCAGGCATGATATAATGAATGAAAAAAGTATGGATAATAAAATACCTGAAAAAACGGACAGCAGAAACAGGGACAGGAGCTCGGAAATAATTATTTTCCGGATATCAGTTCTGTATAATCCTATGGATTTCATTACCCCGAATTCAATGAGGCGTTCGTTAAAAATTATTTTTATTGTAATAAGCGAACAGCTTATTGTAATCAGAA
>CAZKOK010000403.1:0-4326 GCA_964554355.1 uncultured Spirochaetia bacterium
TTGGACTCTTTGATATGGCGATTCTTGATTTCGGTTTTATTGTACCCTGTTAGGGTGGATTTTAGACAGGAGCCGTATACGAGGCCCGTACGTACGGTTCTGTGAGAGGGATGTTGCGGAATTCTTCCGCAACACCCTACTTGATTATGCTGTTTTTTTTGTAATACCTGAAGTGCCAGCCCTTTTTTCGCAGTTATCCATATCAAATAAAACTTTTTATGGAGGACTGTATCATGAGTAATCTTGACAACACGGTAGTTATTGACGGGAACCTTACCAAAGACCCGGAACTGAAGGAAACCCCGAAAGGTACGCCGGTGTGTACCTTCTCGGTAGCATCCAACAGGTACTACAAAGCCGGTGAGGAGACCAAACAGGAAGTCTCTTTTTTCGATGTGGAGGCATGGTCGGCTCTTGCCGAAAGATGCGGCTCAAGCCTTAAGAAAGGCCAGGGAGTAAAAGTCGCCGGACAGCTGCGGCAGGACCGCTGGACCGATGGTGAAGGGAAAAATCACTCAAGGGTCAAAATAGTGGCAAGCTACGTTGATCCAAGGGCAAATTTCAGCAGAAGCGAAACTGAAAATACCGGTGAACAGGAGGAGGTGAAAAAGGCGGTATAGGCGCCGGATATGCGTTTTTCTCATACGGCTGTCCTGCGGAAGCGGGACAGTCATTTTGAAAAACCTATATGAGTTTTGTAGTAACTTAATGGTATTTATTATTGTATTTCCGGTGTGCTGCTGTGCAGATAATTACTACCGATAAGACTGGGGCTTAGGTGCGTGGCCATACCGATTTAATGGCGGGCAAAGGTATTGGGCAGAATCAAGAGGTTGTGTTTATTTATTATCAGCTATGACCCAATCGGATTTCATCGGTCAGGCCACGTACCTGTACCCGAACTTTATCGGTAGTTTCCCATTCTCTTATATAATATTTCCAGTCATTCAGCACCTGATCAGTGATAAAAAAAATTGGAGTGCAAATGATACTTTATAAAAAACTTTCAGACAGAATTTTGGGAATGGCTTTTGAAGTTCATAAGTATTATGGTCCTGGCCTTTTCGAGGCGGCTTATGAGGATGCCATGGAAATTGAATTTGAATTAGCCGGGATACCATTTGAACGTCAAAAACCATATCAACTCTATTACAAAGGACGCAAAGGGAGACAGTATATTGCTGATTTGGTTGTGGATAATAAAATTATACTGGAATTAAAAGCAGTAAAGGAATTAACTTCACTGATGAATGCACAGATTATTCACTATATGAGGATTTCAGGTATTCAGGTTGGATATCTTATCAATTTCTGTGCCGAGAAAGTTCAATGGAGAAGGTTTTTAAATAGATAAGAATGAGTCAATATCTCATTTTGAAGATTCGTGTTATTTTCCCCCAATTCGTGTAATTCGTGGTTTTTTTTCGTTATAAATTATGTTAATATATCAATATGCTTGGAAAAAAGAACAAAGCCCTGACTACGGAAGAAATCAGGGCTGCTGCTCAGAAATTACGGCAAAAATATGACGATTATATCATTCAGTATATGAAGGCACCTGAAATAAAGCAGGGCTTTGAAGAGCGCTATCTGTATGCCCTGCGCAACAGGCTTGATATGTCAAGGTTCTTTGTTGCCGAAAAACAGGCATTGGAGGAGCTGTGCCGCGAAGAGGAAGAAAAGCAGCAGAAAAGCTGGAACAAGGCGGATGAACCGGAAGAATATTCTCCCGGGATGGCCGACAGAATTATCGAGGAAAGGGAAACAAAAGTAAGCACTTATCCTGTTCTCAAAGTCCACGCGGATGCCTCAAAGGAAATCGGGCATCTTTTCGGCGCACTGCAGGAATTTGAAAAAGAGCACTGGCCTAATATCCGGAACGTTTTAAGGAAATATTTCAGGCAGTTTTATACCGGTGCAAGGATGGGGCTTGAATCGGAAATCATTGATTTATGCTGTCCCAAGCTTGAAGGCCTTCCTGCAAGGCTGACGAGTTATGCACATTTGTTTGAGCGTTTCCCGCGCGATTATTCACGAATAGAAAAGGAAGAAAAACTGCTTTTAACCGAAACCGCGGTAATGCTTGGCAAGGTAAAAGAGGAAATCGCCAGGATATTCACCGTCGACATGCTTGAAGATGATGAAAAAGGCTTTGTGGCCGATGCTGACAATTATGTAAGCGATATTATTACGGACTTCAGATTGAAAGATCTGGCCAAACTGCATAAAGGAGTTGATAATGGCTTTAGAAATAACCAGTGAAAATTTTCAGAAAGAGGTGCTTGAATCCGACATCCCGGTTCTTGTTGATTTCTGGGCTGAATGGTGCGTTCCATGCAAAATGGTAGGCCCGGTTGTTGAAGAAATTTCAAAAGAATACTCAGGCAAAATCAAGGTTACCAAAATTGATGTTGATAAGCTTCCGGACCTTGCCCAGCAGTTTAATATTATAAGCATCCCGACGCTTACGGTATTCAATAACGGCGAAGCGGTCAATCAGATGGTAGGCGCCGGGAACAAGGCCTCCATAGAAAAACTGTTCGCCGATTTAATTTAAGGTTCATATCTTTCGGTCGAATTCTCATAACCGAATGTAAATCCTCCGGTTACAGTAACATACCAGTCGTCCCTGGAATTTGTATCAGGCGCCGGCATGTCCCTGCACATGGACCTTGTACTTGTTGAATTCTCCGGGTTAATACAGTCTTCGGGCCTGATATTTTCTTCTTCGGCCGACCATGCATTATTTAAATACAGGTAATCAGCCTGATTCCGGAATGCGGCTGAACCGAATCCGCGGTATTTTGTATCGGATTCACTGGTCCTGTTGGAATAAAGCACTGCATCAATGATGCTGCCGCCCGGACTGGTGTAAAGCGACAGCGCGCCGTTGTTTCCGGAAATGCCGTTTCCTCCTTCCACCCAGAAATCCCATGCGCTGTCCGAAGCATCAATACCGCCCGAAGCATCCCTGCTTTCAGTCTCGTTGAGTTCGTCTTCGATTCCCTGAGGCCTGAAGTGGACGAGGATATAATCCCCGGCAGATACTTCAAGTCCGGGAAAGACAAGATAGCTGTCAAACTGTTCGCAGGTGCCCTCGAAAATCGTCATTCCGGCTGTATTTCCGCTTTCTTTTACATATAATTCGGCAACATCCGGATGGCTGGATGATCCCTGGGAAGTGAACTCATTAACTACAATAACAGGAAGACTGGGATTGTAGCCGAAAAACGGATAAAGAACGTAGAGGCAATTGGAATAATTGTCGTAAATTTCAGCTTCAAACGCATATTCCAGCCCGGGGACAGTGTTTTCGCTGAATTCAATTTCCACCTGATTATTTTGGTAAGTTACCTGGTAATCAGCCTGTTCCGGATAAATATTTACCGAAGAGAGGTTTCTGTCGATACTTTCATTGAAGGTAAAAACAACGGTTTTTGGGTCCGGCTGGGAGAATGATACAAAAACCGGCGGTGTGCAGTCGATGTTTGAAAGGTCCGTGTACTTCCGGATCTGTCCGCAGCTGCTGCATACAGCAAGGGCAGAAATAATTAAAATAGATGTTATTAAAGTTTTCATACTGCAGTAAACTGCGGAAAAGGAAGCGGCGCTTCGGTTTTGGCGAAAAAAAAGATAAAAAGCGGAAGCTTTTCTGAAATCCCTGCTGAAAGAGGTAAACTCAGGTACGGCCCGATTACCCTGATAAATGAAGAAATCCCATTTATATATCAGCAGCAGGAATCAAGATTGTTTATTTTCTCAACCCTTCCGGCGTGTCTGTCCCCGCTGAAAGATGCATTAAAGAAAGCATCGAGCATGGATTCTATACTGTCGGGATAGTCAATCCTTCCGCCGAAGGCAATGGCATTGGCATCATTGTGTTCCTTTGCCATGGCAGCTGCGAAAGCATTCTGCGGCAGCGCACAGCGGATACCTTTTATCTTGTTTGCCGAAATTGAAATCCCGATACCGGTTCCGCAGCATAAAATAGCAAAGTCATAACCGCCCTTCAGAAATTCCCTGCAGACCTCTTCCCCCTTGTCAGGGTAATCGGCCTTTTCGCCGTCAGCAACCCCAAGATCGGTTATGTCCCAGCCCCTGCCCATGCAGTACTTTACTATTCTCTGCTTGATTTCGACAGCAGCATGATCGTTACCTATAATCAGTTTCATGAAAAACTCCTGTTGGACTATAAGGTTGATTATAGCAAATTGCCAAAAATGCTGGAAGAGGAATCAACCCCAAAGAACACAAAGAACAGGGGAAACGGGGACAGACCCGAAAAACGAATACGGAATACGGGTCTGTCCCCAATCCCGCCTTATG
>CAZKOK010000404.1:0-4322 GCA_964554355.1 uncultured Spirochaetia bacterium
CTTCTGTTTTGGCATGACAGGCGCCTTTTCCCTTCGGGGTAACAAGATATACGAGTGAATTCTGTTCACAGTTGATTCTGATTTCATTTATTTCAAGCATATCGCCCGAGGTCATGCCTTTTTGCCACAATTCCTGTCTTGTCCGCGACCAGTATGTCGCATAACCGCTTTTTCTTGTTTCTTCAAAGGCCTCTTTATTGGCAAATGCAAGAATAAGCACTTCTTTTGTATTGTAATCCTGAGTTACTACAGGTATCAACGTATTTCCATCCGAACCGAAATCCAGCAGAAGTTCATTTGTGTATTCTTTGGACATATTCATACTCCGTAATAATTGTTCTGCTATCCTAATTCTTCATGTCTTTTCCGTCAATGGGGGGCTCACGCTACGACGCAACGATTAAGACGACGCTACGAGACCTTGCTGAGTGAAAAATGAATTAACTTTCGGCAAATTATAATTTACATAAAATAGTTTTTTTGGTTTTAAAGACCTAAAAATTACGTTGCATCGTTTTATTTGTGGCGTCTTTGAGTGAAGTTTTCATTGTGCTTTAGAGAAAAAGCTGCCCTTGCGGACAGCTTTTAAGTGTTAATTCAAAAATATGAATTAATCTGAAACAGTTGTAAGAGTAACTTTTGTGATATTGGCAATATAATGCTGATTGTAGGAATCCCCCTCACATGACTGCACACACTGCATTACTACAGGATATGTTCCCGCAGCAAGGGTAACATTTCCGAGATCTTTTGTCGTGTAATTGCCCCATGCGTCGGTTGTTTTTACAGTCCAGGTTATTACCTGATCACCGATTCTAACTTCTACAACAGATCCGTCAAACTGGGGATCCAGACTGTAATTCGTTTTGACATTGTAATCACAGCTGTATTCAACTGTAATTTCCCATGAAATCACATCATCAAGTTTTTCCCAGTATCCGATTGTTGGAGTATCTCCGCTTGTGCCAAGATTCATATTTCCATTTGGAGTATCCAGCTTCGCATCTGCAGCATAGAGTTTGTAGGATACGGGATCCTTCGGTGCCCCGCCGGTTGCACATCCGAATAATAATGCCACAGCAACAATCAGAGTAATAATCACTTTCTTTTTCATATTGACCTCCCAAAAATAAAAGCAGAATATCATTTTTTTTATAATAACCTCTGCAGTACCATTTGTCCATCGATTCTGAGGAATTTATAGCCTGATTCAGTATATACTGGCATAAAAAATCAATTATTTGTGTAATTCGTTGTTAAAAAAAGGCTGCCCTTGCGGTCAGCCTTTGAATGTTAACTTACTAACATAAATCAGTCAGAAACAGTTGTAAGAGTGATTTTTCTTACGTTGGCTACATAGTGCTGGTCGTACTGATCGCCTTCACACTGTGTAACAACCTGCATAACAACCGGATATGTTCCTGCTTTAAGAGTAACATTTCCAAGGTCTTTTGTTGTGTAGTTGCTCCAGTCGCCTGTACCGGCTGTCTGCCATCTTAATACCTGGTCGCCGATTCTTACTTCAACAACTGATCCTGTAAAAGTATCAGAAAGAGCATAGTTAACTGTAACATTGTAATCACAGCTGTATTCAACAGTGATTTCCCATGTAACTACATCATTGAGTTTTTCCCAGTAACCTACGTTCGGAGCGTCTCCGCCTGTTTCGATCTGAAGATTACCGTTAGGTGTTTCCAGAGTTGCATCAGCAGCATATACCTTATAAGATACCGGATCTGCCGGTGCTCCGCCTGAAGCACAGCTTGCGATTAACACAACAGCAAGTGCGAGAGTAATTATAACCCCTTTTTTCATACAAACCTCCTTAATTAGTTGCCTAACATAATAAATAATTCTGGTTTGAAAATGATAACATCTGATAAAAAAATCAGCAAATAGATTCAGTTCTGATTTTGCTAAAACAAAAAAGACCAGCATTATGCCTTTTCTGTTATGAAAAGTATGATGCTGGTCCTTCTTAATTCAAAAAATGAATTATTTGGAAACTGTTGTCAGAGTAACTTTTCTTACGTTGGCAACGAAGTGCTGGTCGTACTGATCACCTTCGCACGGTACAGTTGCCTGCATTACAAGCGGATATGTTCCGGCTTCAAGGGTCACAGTTCCAAGACTCTTGTTGACAAAAGTGCTCCAGTCGTCGGCTGTGTTCTCAGCCAGCCATTCAATAATCTGGTCACCGATTCTTACTTCAACGGTTGATCCTGTAAATGTTAAGGCAAGGCTGTAATTTACAAATACTTCATAATCACAGCTGTATTCAACAGTGATTTCCCAGGAAACTACATCGTCAAGTTCTCCCCAGTAACCTACATTCGGCTGATCTCCGCCTGTTTCGATCTGAAGATTACCGTTAGGTGATTCCAGAGTTGCATCAGCAGCATATACCCTGTAGGATACAGGATCCTTTGGTGCTCCGCCGGAAGCACAGCTTGCGATTAACACAACAGCAAGTGCGAGAGTAATTATAACCCCTTTTTTCATACAATCCTCCTAAATTAGTTATCTATCATATAGATAATTCTTGTTTGAAAATGATATCATCAAATAAAATATTTGGCAAATAAAATAAGGGTAATTTTATTAATCGACCAAAAGTATTGCAGAATAGACCAGACATACTCCGGAATTTACTGTTTCTTTCCGTGAATTCAGGAAAAATAAATAAAAAAGATGCCGGAACAGAAAAAACCGGCATAACAATGAATTACTGCTGTTATGCCGGCTCAGGGTTTCCTGAAAAATCAGTTGGAAACAGTAGTAAGGGTTAGTTTCCTTACATTTGCAACAAAAGTCTGACCATACGAATCGGGTTCGCAGTTTTTAATGACCTTCATGATTACGGGATATGTTCCCGCATCAAGACTTACGGTTCCGATTTCTGCAGTTGTGTAATTACTCCATGTTCCTTCGCCTGTTCCCTTTGTTATCCACTGCACAGTCTGGTCGCCGATGGTGATTTCAACAACAGATCCGGTCCATGTGTCTGCAAGTGAGTAATTGACCGATACAGAGTAATCACAGCTGTATTCCACAGTTACTTCCCATGAAGCTTCGTCATCCAGTTTTTCCCACCAGCCGATGTTCGCAGCGTCTCCCCCTGTTTCAAGCTGAAGATTTCCGTTAGGTGATGCCAAAACAGCATCGGAAGCATTCAGTTTGTAGGATACGGGTTCCTTCGGGGCTCCTCCGGTGGCGCATCCTGCAGCTATCACAACGAAAAGGACCAAAGCGATTTTTACAGCATTATTCATACAATACTCCTTAATTAAATTAATAACCGGTATACAATTACTGGTTGTACCAGACAATATTAACATTCATGGAGAAAAATCTCAAATTTTAAAAAAAAATATCCAGGAAATGGATTTATAATATAAAATAAGGGGAAAATATCGTCAGGAGAGGAAAAATGAATGAAAAAATCTATTCAAAGATAAGCGAACTGTTATTGTTTGCCGTAAAATTTGAGTCCGGGGACAAAATAATAATAAACAGCGAAACTGATCAGCGCAGGGCGGCCCTTAATCTTGCCGAAATGGCGTATCAGAGGGGCGCAGCATTCGTGGATATCCATAATTACAATCAGGATCTTGAATCATTGACAATAAAAGGAAAGCAGAAGGATTTCTTTTTCCCTGAATACCTGCAGGAGATGCAGAAAGAGACGACCCGGAAAGGCTGGAAAAGAATCGCCCTGCTTTCGGAAATCAATGCCGATGTTTTTCTGGGGCTTGATTCCGATCGTTCCTCGCGGTTTTTTCGGGAAAAGGCTGACAAGGCAGCCATAATGCGAAAAGCGATCATGTCAAACAAGATTCCATGGACACTCACGTATTTTCCATCCGTTACAATGGCCAAAAAGGCTTTTCCGGGATTATCCGAAGATAAAGCCGTGCAGAAATACTGGGAAGTTATTATAAAAATAATGAGGCTTGATCACGATGATCCTGTGGTCTTCTGGAAGGAGAAATGCAATAATGATGAAAAACGCATTAAAATTCTTAATTCTCTGGATACGGACTATCTCCATTTTTCAGGTCCCGGGACCAATCTGAAAGTCGGAATTCCTGATGGAGTAAAATGGATCGGGGGATTCGACAGGACTATGGATGGACAGAATTTTATGGCCAATATACCGACCGATGAGATTTTTACCTCACCGGACTGGCGCAGAACGGAAGGGAGGGTTCGACTTACCAGGCCCTTTATCATGCATCAGAACCTCGGGGAAGTGCCGGTTAATGCCTGGTTTGAATTCAGTGAAGGAAAAGTTATCGATTTCGGAGCAGACAAAGGGAAGG
>CAZKOK010000405.1:0-4292 GCA_964554355.1 uncultured Spirochaetia bacterium
TAGAGCAACGCCCTTTTAAGGCGTGGGTCGATGGTTCGAATCCATCGCGGCTCATACCGGAGTGGATTGACATTTTACAGTGTTTATGCCATATATCTCTGGTAAATAAGTCTCCTTCGTCTAGTGGTTAGGACACCGGGTTTTCATCCCGGCAACAGGGGTTCGACTCCCCTAGGAGATGGTTAAGGCAATTGCTTTTTAAAGCGGTTGCCTTTTTTTATTGGCACGGGAGTCGAAACGCAGCAGCGGCGCGAATACCTGGAGTGCAAAATGGCAGGAAGCCATTTTAGCTGCGGAAGCGGCCTGGAGATGGAAATCAGGAAGATTTTCATCGGAAGGCGACTCCCCTGGGAGATGGTTAAGGCAATTGCTTTTTAAAGCGGTTGCCTTTTATGAAATGAACGGAATATTAATAATTGATTGATATACAAATTCTTAACAACAAAAACATACCAAAAAGCATGCCACAAACATCTGGTCATATGATATAATTTCTGATATGATTGTTATGATATTTTAACAAAATAACCGAAAGGAGTAATTATGAAAAAGATAGTAGTGGTAGCTGTTTTACTGATTATTGTATCAACAGGAAGTGTTTTCGCTGCATCAGGCTGGGCAATAGGGCTTGGCTATAATTTTGATTTTAACAATGGAGCCGGTGCCCCGAGTTTAATGCTTCAGGTTCCTGGAATACCTATTATGTGGGGTATTGGATATAGTTTTACTGAATATGGATATCTTAATGTATCAGCAGACTGGTGGCTGTATAGAACACACCTTGTTGGTATACTTAATCTGTATTTGGGTCCAGGCGTATGGGTGCGTTTTAATACAGGGCCGGCATCCGATTTCAGAATTGGTATGGAAGTTCCGGTGGGTTTTCAGATTTTCGTTATAAAACCTCTGGAATTGTTTTTGGAGCCTGCATTACTTCTTGAATTCTATCCGAATATTACTCCGTATTTTGGGGCAAAAATAGGCTTCAGATTCTGGTTCTGATAACTGTAATTACTGAACAGTTAAAAAGGGATGCATTGCAGATTTTTACTGCAAATGCTTCCCTTTTTTTTGCGGGAAAAGGTCACAGAGGGGAATATAATGACAAAGAGAAATAAAGCTCTAGTAATTGACCTCAGCCCTCCATATATTTTAAAGTGAATAGAAGGATGTCCGCATGTCCATGGTGATTTTAAAATCTGCTGATCTTGACGGTTATTTGACCCAGCAGGATAATAAATCTCTTTCCGCTGCTGAAAGCATTTTTAAAAGGGCCGTCGGCGTTTTTCAGAAACTGGATAATGAGACTGATCTGAATAATAAACTTACTTTTGAAAGCGAACTTGTCAGTATCTATAATGAGATCGGCAGTCTTCTTCAGGAAATTATCGGCAAAGAGAATAATATCAGGGTCTATTCATTTTCGACTCCGCGGGAAAGTCATGGAGAGGCTTCCAGGCTTATTTCAAAGTTGAGGGATGTAAGGACAGAGCATCATGAGTTTGTCTATTATATCCAGAGGGCCTATGAACTGCTTTTCAATCTGACTTTCGGAAGTGCAGATTTGTCGCGGAAAAATTATATAATTACCAGAACCCCTGTTACAGTTCCGGTGCAGAATTATGCAGTCCATAAAATTCCGGATGTTGATGAAGAGATCAACAATACTGTCATGTGCGTGATGCTCAGGGGGGCTCTTCTTCCTTCAATGATTATGTCAAAGGAGATTGAGGAGTATTCTTCTATAAACTATGTTACTCCTTTTGCCCTTTTCAGGATAAAAAGAGACGATTCCAGACAGGAACATGATATGGAATATATCCTGGATCTGGACAAATCCTTTTTTAAGCTGGATATTCTGAACGACAAAACACTCGTATTCGCCGATCCGATGAATGCTACCGGGGGAAGTCTTGTGACAATTATTAAGTATCTCTACGAGCAGGGGATCAGGCCGCGCGCTATAAAGTTTATTAATGTGATCTCGGCGCTCAAAGGAAGCCTGAGAATTGCCAGGGCACTCGATAATGTGGAAATCTGCACACTCTGGATGGACCCTGTGCTTAATAATTCTGCATACATTCTGCCGGGCCTTGGAGATGCGGGGGACAGACTGAATGGACAGGACAGCGAAGCGCTTCCCAGAAATATTATACAACTCCTTGCCGATTACGGTTCCAATATCACTTCTCTTTATCGTCATCAGGTCAGGGAAATTGAAGATACTGTTCTTGGAGTTTCAAAATGATCAGAAAATCGGGATATATCCTTTTTATTGTTCTGTTATCCTCATGTGTTACGAACCAGCCTGACAACAAACTTGCTGATTTATATTTCAATCTGGGAGACGCATATTTCCGGCTGGAAGAATATAACAAATCTATTGCTGCATACAATTCAGCTATCCTGTATACGAAGAATAACAGAACTATCAAATATAATCTTGCACGAGTATATATAGAAAACGGACAAAAAGCCGAAGCACTTCAGATTACAGATGAATTACTGAAAGAAGACCCGGATAACGGACTTCTTCTGGAACTTAAAGGATATATCCTGTTATCAAGCGGTCATCTGGATGAGGCTCTTGTACCATATTTAAAAATACTTGAAATGGCCCCGGGACACGCTAATGCCCTGTTCAATTGTTCACTTATTTATTCAAAAATGGAAGATTATTCCAGTGCTCTTGAATATCTTGAAAAATATTATGAAAAGACAGATAAGAATGCGGATGCATATATCAGGCTGGCCGACGCCGCAGGAAAAGCCGATGATTCTGAAAAAAGAATATCATACCTGAAAGAAGCTTCCGCTCTGAATTCAAAAGATGCGACGCTGACTCTTGCTGAATATTATTATCGTGAAGGTGATTATTTATCCAGCCTGGAATTTTATGAAAAACTGTTATCCATGCCTGATTATGAATTCACCTGGAATTTTGAACTTGCCTGGATTTATCTTTTTTCTGTTGAGGATATCGTGAAGGGTATTGAGTATCTTGATCTCGCAGTCAAATCAGGCAAAGCCGATCTGAAACTCATAGAAGATCATCTTGCCGAATCTGAATATCTATGGGAAAAAGAGCTGCGCGAATATCTTGACAGTCAGGAAGACTGACAACAGATTTTTCCCGATGTCCTGTTATTTTAAGGAATTCAGTTTTTCTTTGATTTCTTTCATTATTTTCGGTACACCGCCCTCTGCATCAAGATCAACAAGAAGGTTTTTACTTCTGTAAAAGGCGATAAGCGGTTCAGTCTGTTTTTTATAGACATCAAGCCTGTGGACAATCGAATCCCGTGAATCATCTTCTCTTTGAATTAATTGGGTTCCATCATTATCGCAAAGGCCATCCTGTTTCGGCTTAAGTGTTTCTATATGATAGATTTCCTTGCATTTGGGACAGATTCTTCTGCCGGTAAGTCTTTTTATAACCAATTCATCTGTAACAACAAAATTTACGGCTGCGTCTATTTTTTCAATGACAGAAAGAGCCTCTGCCTGGGGAATTGTCCGCGGGAAACCGTCAAGTATAAAGCCGTTCGAACAGTCATCTTCTGAAAGCCGTTCTTTGACAATGTTGACGGTTACTTCATCCGGGACAAGACCGCCGGAATCAAGGATGGTTTTTACCTGTCTGCCAAGTTCAGTCTGATTTTTGATGGCTGCCCTGAACATGTCGCCTGTAGAAATCTGCGGAATATCCATAATATCCGTCAGTCTGGAAGCAATTGTGCCTTTCCCGGCTCCGGGAGGTCCCAAAAAGATTAATTTCATTCATGTACTCCTGGTATATTGTCGTATTTTTTTCGGCATTCATCAGAACAGATTCCGGATTCGCCTGCAGGGAAATATCTGCCGCAGACAGGGCATTTCTGATACTGCATGGCGCATTCGCCTGAACAGAAAAACTCAGCGAAAGCCTTCTCCTTTTCTACATACGTATTGCAGTTCTGGCATCTGATAAATTTCATGAAACATTGTACCGGTTTTTCAGGTACGAATCAATCACGAATATTTAATTGTCAATAAACGTGAGGGATGATTTTTCAACAGGATTATATGTAGAAATATTAGCAGATATCCTGTTGACATTTTTTGTATAAAGAAGTAATTTAACAACCGTTCCTTCGGGAATAATCACATCAATTTGTGTGTTGAATCATTATACTATAATAATTTCTGCATATCGGAATTGATTTCGGCAGATATCAGTTTTCTGCTGATGAATATACAACAAAATAATTTTTGTTGTTTTTAAGAACAAATTATAATTTTGCCCGTACGCG
>CAZKOK010000406.1:0-4292 GCA_964554355.1 uncultured Spirochaetia bacterium
GAAAAGAAAAACTCCCTCTTGTGGAAACAGAAAAAGTCCTTGAAAAAAGGGATGAAATATGGAATACAGCCTACCCGAAAATGGAAAAAGCCTGTTTTGTGAAAGGGAAGCATAACAGATCAAAAGAAATTTATGATCTGAAAGAAGAAATGGCCGCAGCTTATATGACTGAAGCTGATGATGAAGACATGAAACTTTTCAGTGCGTTAATGGAAGAGCTTGAATCCACGATAGTAAGAAAATCAATCATTGAAAAGAAACTTCGTACGGACGGAAGAGGTCCTGAAGACATAAGGCCGATCGAATGTGAAATAGATGTTCTGGCAAGAACACATGGAAGCGCCCTGTTTACAAGGGGTGAAACGCAGAGTCTCGGTGTTACTACTCTTGGCACTGTTTTTGATGAACAGATGATTGACAACATTGACGGTGCAAAAAGTTTTTCAAATTTCATGCTTCATTACAATTTCCCTCCGTTTTCCGTCGGTGAAACCGGAAGGATGGGAACAGGAAGAAGAGAAATCGGGCATGGCCATCTGGCATGGCGTGCCCTGGAATACGTGCTGCCTTTAAAGGAGGATTTTCCATACACAATAAGGATTGTATCTGAAATTCTTGAATCAAATGGTTCTTCTTCCATGGCAACAGTATGTTCAGGAACCTTAAGTCTTCTGGATGCAGGTGTACCGATCAAAAAACCTGTTGCAGGCATTGCAATGGGACTTATCACTGATGAGAAGAATACAGTTGTTCTTTCAGATATTCTTGGAGAAGAAGACCATCTCGGGGACATGGATTTCAAAGTTACCGGTACCGATGAAGGGATAACCGCATTTCAGATGGATATAAAAATCTCCAATGTATCAACAGAAATTATGAAGACAGCTCTTGAGCAGGCCAGAAAGGGAAGAATGCATATTCTGGGTATAATGAATAAAACAATTTCTGTGCCCAACAAGGATATTTCCGAATTTGCTCCGAAAATCATTACTTTCAAGGTTGACGAAGACAAGATCGGGGCCATTATAGGTCCGGGCGGCAAAAACGTGAAAGGTATTTCCGAAAAAACGAATGTTGATATCAATATTGAAAATAGCGGTGTTGTTACAATTTACGGTAAAAACTCCGAAAGTGCCGGCAGGGCTGAACAGATGATAAAAAGCATCATCGAAGAACCGGAAGTGGGAAAAATCTACAATGGCGTTGTCAAAAGAATTGTTGATTTCGGCGCATTTGTGGAATTCCTTCCCGGAAAGGAAGGGCTCGTGCATATTTCCAAAATGTCCCGCAAAAGGATTAATTCGGTAAATGATGTTCTTTCCATGAACCAGGAAATAACGGTAAAGCTTATTGAAATTGACAGAATGGGAAGGATCAACCTGAGCTACATAGATGCAATTGATCCCCAGGAAAAATAATATAAAAAAATCAGGAGAAATAGCAGTGGTATTTTGCCGTTGTTGTTTGATTTATGGACAAAATAAAGGTTTCAGCGATTTATAAAGAGGATCTTGCTCCGCATTATGCAAGCGAACAGGCTGCCGGAGCGGATCTGCGCGCTGATATCAAAGATGATATTGTAATAAATCCGGGTGATTTTACTATGGTTCCTACAGGAATATACCTGCAGCTTCCATCAGGTTATGAAGCTCAGGTCAGACCGCGGTCGGGGCTTGCCGCCCGGAATGGTGTAACCGTACTGAATTCCCCCGGTACAATTGATTCAGATTACAGGGGAGAAGTCAAAGTCATTCTGATAAATCACGGATCCGAACTGTTTAGAATATCACGAGGCGACCGGATTGCACAGATAATCATCAGTCCTGTTCTTCAGGCCGAATTTGTCAAAGTTGACCTGATAAATGATACTGACCGGGGCAGTGGAGGTTTTGGTTCTACGGGAATCAGCTAGCCATGTCATATAAAAGAATCAGCCTGTATCTGGGTTTTGAGTTTTTTATTTCTTTCGGAGTTGCATTTCTTTTTTTCTTTTTTGTTTTTTTTATAAATCACATACTATTGCTTATTGAAGATATACTGTCCAAAGACATACCCATAGGCGATGTTGGACTTCTGGTTATTTATGCTCTTCCGAGAATTTTTTCCTTTACCTTTCCGTTTTCAACTGTAGTCGGGGCACTTATGGCCTGTGGAAGATTTATTTCACATAATGAATTTCTGGCAATGCAGGCATCGGGAATTTCCTACAGGAGAATTTTTTATCCTTTTCTTATTATTGCCGGAATTCTGACCCTGATGAGTTTTTCTATTAATGATTATTTTATTCCATGGGGAACGGTAAATACCTACAAGCTTAAGGCCCGGCTTCTGCAGGAAAATCCTGAACTTGATCTTGAGCCCTATTCAAAAAAGCAGATTGACAAGACAACGATAATCACAGGAGACATAGATGGCAAAACCATTTATGATCTGATGATACTGGACCGGACAAATGAAAATGATAAAAGAGTGATAATGGCGGGAAAAGCATCAATTGTTTCCAATCCTGAACAGAATGATGTAATATCATTTAAACTTTATAATGTATTCAGTCATACCACAGAGAAAAACCAGACAGAAGAATTCAATTACTTTCAGTCTGATGAAATGATTTATAACATACTTTTGAAAGATATCTATGTTTCCGAAGGCGGAATTTCCGCTTCAGAAATGAGGACTGCCGATATCTATAAAAGTATTGAGGAAAAATTAATTGTACTTGGGCAAAAAAAGGAAGTACACCTTCAGGAAGTAAATATCAGTTATTCGGTATTTCTGCATTCATACATGGAGGCTTCCGGACAGACGAATGTAGTGAAAGCCCTGTCAGGTGCAAATATGATACTTGTTAAAAACAGGTTTTCAGAATATTCAAAACTGCTTGAAAAGGAAATAGTGGACAGGTCCCTGCACAGGGACCTTGTCGAACTGAATAACAAGTTTTCTCTTCCTTTCGGCTGTATCGCGTTTGTGCTGCTTGCTTATCCTGTAAGTCTTTTTTCAAAAAGAAGCGGATGGTCTGTCGGATTCATTGTCGGCATTATTTTTTCAGCCGTTTACTGGGGCCTGATATTTGTCGGGTACAGACTTGCCAGATCTCCTGATTTCAGCCCGGCGATTGCAATGTGGCTCCCAAATATTGTCATTCTGTTCTTTTCGGGAGTATTTTTTATACTGAGGTTTAAAAAGTGAAAATAATCAGGATTTTCATCCTAAAGCAGTTTTTACTCACTTTTATTCTGGCAATGCTTTTTTTTGTCCTGATACTTGAAATAGGGGACATGTTCCCTAATCTTTTCCAGTTTTCAGAAAATGAAATCAGTCTTGGGCAGATCCTGACCAGTATGTATTATTTTATTCCCAAATGTATTTCATATGCAGTGCCTATATCCCTGATTTTTTCAGTGTCATATACGATCGGCACCCTTTATATGAATAATGAACTGATTACAGTATTCGGATCGGGAATTTCACTCAGGAATTTCGTAATGCCGATTATAATTACCGGTGCTGTTATTTCAGCGGTAATGTTTGTATATAACGAAGAGGTTGTAATTGATTCATATAACAGGAAAGTGGAATTTAACGATCGGCTTTTAAAAAAGAAACCATCGTATTCAAACCAGAATGTTGCAGAGATCGGGGATTCCCAGGATATAATTTATTCTGCTGATTATTATAATGATAACAATCTGTCGCTTACAGGAGTGACAATTGTTGAATATAACAATGACTATAATTTTGTCCGGAGAGTAGATGCAGATTATGCCGAATGGAAAGACGGATACTGGCTGCTTCACAGGGCAAGGCTTTTCCGCTGGGACGAAGGCGGCAAATATCTGACTGAAGATTTCCATAATGAATATAAAAATGAAAAATACGATATTCCTCCCGACAGATTCAGACGCATTACCCAGAATGTGGATAACATGACCATTGCAGAAGCGAAGGTCTATATAGAGGAGATGCGTAATGCTTCTCCTGATGTCAGAAGGGAAATAATGACGAATTATCATGAAAAATTTTCATATGCACTGGCACCTCTGATTGTTGTAATAATTTCCTGTGCAATCGGAGGAAAATTTAAAAAGAATATTCTTTTATTCAGTCTGGCGGCGAGTCTGACAATAGCCGTTATTTATGAAGTTATGAGGATGTTTGCAATGCTTCTTGCCAAACAGGGATATATAAGTCCTCTGCTGGGGGCCTGGCTGGGAACCATTGTAATCTCAATGATAATCGTTGGGCTGTACCGTGTTGCCCGGACCTGAAAAACGGAGCTGTAATGTTTG
>CAZKOK010000407.1:0-4286 GCA_964554355.1 uncultured Spirochaetia bacterium
GGTGTTTGCATTTACCT
This sequence comes from uncultured Spirochaetia bacterium, assembly GCA_964554355.1. Lineage (GTDB taxonomy): Bacteria > Spirochaetota > Spirochaetia > CAZKOK01 > CAZKOK01 > CAZKOK01. Next base: position 18 of record CAZKOK010000407.1, read on the forward strand.
GTTTGTATGGCGGCAATAAGTTCGGCGGTAACATATCCCTGGAAAGGTTTCTTGCCTGTAACCATCTCGTAAAGGATGACACCGAGAGAATATATGTCAGCCCTGTTGTCTACACCCTTGCTGTTTGCAAGCTGTTCAGGCGCCATATATGACGGTGTGCCGAGTGTGGTGCCTTCAATAGTCAGGCCCTCTTCTTCGTCCTGCGAAACAGCAATACCGAAATCAACTAGTTTGATATGGCCGGTTTTCGAAATAAGAATATTGGCGGGCTTGATGTCCCGGTGAATAACATTCTTGTTATGGGCATACTGAAGAGCTTTGGCGACTCCAAGAATGATATACAGGGCCACACTATTCGGTATCTTCTTGTATTTCTTTATAAGATTATCAAGTGAAGTTCCGTCAATATATTCAAGGACGATGTAATATGAAGCGCCTTCCTTGAAGTGATCGTACACATCAACTATGAAATCACTTTTAAAGTCCATCATTATCCTGGCTTCACGTTTGAACCTTTCGACTATCGATGAACTGCCTTTAAGAGTCAGTTTCTTGAGAATAACCTTGCGGTCAAGAGTAGGGTGAGTCCCAAGATAAACCGCGCCCATTCCACCCTGGGCGATCCTCTTTTCTACTTTGTACTTTCCAATTGTTTTTGGGTCTTTTGACATTATTCCTGCTTCTCTATTTCTATTATATCATTTTCGGGATAAAAAATCCCGTCGGAAGGAAGACGGCTGACTATAAATTTGTAAGGATTGTGAAGCTGAATGTATTGCCCCAGTGCTCTTTTGTTATATAGTCCGGCCACAGGTCTGTGCCCTCCGAAATAATAAACATTTTCAAGTGTTCCGAGATAATGCTCAAGCATCTCCTGCACACTTCCCTCTTCGGCCTGATCGTCTGCTGTCCAGGTCAATCCGTAGATTACATCGGGTTTGTTACGGTAATTGAGTATTTCTTCTTCTGAATAAAATCTGACTGGTTCGGAATGTGAAACAAGGAAATAACTTCCGATTACAAATACCGGAAGATCTTTCTCAAAAAAAGCATATTCGTATGTAAGTTCTTCACCGTAAAAGATTTTCATATAATCTGCAACCATCTCGCCTTCGTATGCATATTTACCGAAAGGATAATTTCCGTTTCCGTTTTCGTTGAGAATATTCTCATGATTGCCTTTTAGAAAATGGAAATGGTTGGGATAGGCGACTTTAAGCTCCATGACCATTTCCATTAACGCGAGACTTTCGGTCATTTCTTCGTCAATGCTTTTATGGTTTTTATATCCTGAAGAAAACTCTTCAAATGCCTTGCGCCAGCGCATTGCGGCCCTGCCTTCGGCGTGAAATCCGTCGCCGACACAGACAATCTGGATTTTCCCTTCATCAAGCTCATCAAGAATGGTTCCGCCGTCTTTTCCAGGAGACATAATAAGGCTGTATAGAAAATCCCTGCGGGCATGAAGATCCGGGATTATAAGGGTATCAAGATCAGGAAACAGCCTGATAATACCGCCCGGCTGACTGCTGATATCCCGCGGCCTTATATCTTCCGGTTCCTGTTTATATGTCATTCGGGTCACTGCGAGTATACGCTGAAGACTCTCTGCCGGAGGCGGAGTTTTTCTTGCCGCCAACTCAGCAAGTTTTTTTTCGATTTCTGTTTTCATCTGTTTCCTTTTATCTAATTTAGCCGCGAGTTGGTTAAATTTCAAGTAAAATTGACATATTTTTAATGACAAAATTGTAAAAAAACATTTTTTGGGAATCAAATGGCAGGTATAACTGCCTGTTTCAGAAATACCTGTCCAGAATTCGTGAAGAAATAACACAGCCGCCCTGCCTTATAATCCGGTAAGGGTTCCTGCTGATATCGATAATGGTTGAGGCAGAGCCGGATACGTATTCTTCAGCTTCGCAGATCAGGTCAACTTTGCTTTCAAACTGTTTTTTGATTTCATTTATATCATTAAGAGCTTCCTGCCCGGAAAGATTAACAGACGTTGAAAAAACCGGTATTTTTACAATACTGATAATTTTTAAAAGAAATTCATCATCAGGCACCCTTACAGCTGTAGTTGTTCCCTGCCTGTCATTGTTTATTACAGTAAGAGGACCGGGCCAGAGTTTTCTGATTTCTTCGGGAATTTTGCTTTTAAATATTGTTTCAGCCATTAAAAAATCAGACAGCACAATAAATGCGTTATTATCTTCCCTGCCTTTGATGTCCCTAATCTTTGAATCAGTTTCGGGATATATGCCGACTATACCGTATATCGTATCACATGGAAGAATGCAAATTCTGCCTTTAAGAAGGTAATCGCAGATAATCTGAATGGAATCAGATCTGTTCCTTGGGATTATCATCTTTATTCCTGGATATAAGCGTAAGGATAATATAGGACAGAAGTCCTGCGGCAAGAGCAGACAGATTCCGTTTATCAGCATCTATCAGACTTAAAACCGGCTGGCGGATTACATGTCCGTAATCATTGTTTTCAATATTACCGAGCGGATACCCGAAACGGATAATTCCCTGGTCTTTTTTAAAATAACCGATTTCCCTGGCGGAAAGCACCAGGTAATCACCGGAATTCTGCACAGACGAAAGGTTTCTGGCCAGTTCTGTTTTACGTGATTCAAGATTTTCTATATTTCCAAGCAGCTCGTTTTTGTATGAAAGAAGCTCATTATACTGTTTAAGACCTCCTTTTCCGAAAAAATAACCCGAAATACAGAAGACGCTGATGATCGCAAAGAAAGAATAAAACAGTCGTGTATAAAGCTTCATATAGATAAATTACGGTAAAAATATGCATTTCTTTACATTTTTAGTTTAAAATTCGCTAAAATTCGCTATTTTTTCTCAAAAGATTCAAAATAATTTTGTAATTATAAACACTGTATCTTACTATATTAATATGTTATTATTTTTATAGGATAATTTTGTCAATTGTATGATTTTTGTTGCCGATAGAATTACAAAAGACTGTTTTATTTCAGGAGCATATGATGTCCAGTGAAGAAATAAATGACCTTGTTGAAGATATCTCAAATGATAGCACAAAAGTGGAGGAATTGGAGCAGTACGGTGTCTGGGTAAAAGCAGGGCCGGAAGACGTCGAAGAAGAGATTCAGGACTCTGATTTTGCTCTTGAAGATCTTGATTCATCAGAAGGGAATCTGTCCAGTGAAGAAGAAGACCTTCTTGGAGATCTTGAAATGCAGGAAACTGATGTTGATTTTGATGACGAAGAAACGGGGCTTTCTGATTCTGATGAATCAGAAATATCCGATATTCCTGAAATGACCGAAGCTGAAGATTTTGATTTTGAAAGCGAAGACACATCATCAGCTGAAGAGGATCCTGATGGGTTTTCTCTTGATGACGATATTTCTGAAAGTTCTGATTTTGAGCTTGAAAATGACGTGGAATCTGACATATCATTAAATGAAACTACTGAAAATACAGAAGACGGGGAATTAATTATGCCGGAACAGGAAGAAATAAACGATGAAAACATCTCTGATTTTGAAGAAATCCATCTTGATGATTTTACAGACAGCAGCGCGGAAGACACTGAAAACGAAGGCATAAGCCGTACAGTTGAAGTTGACGATCACGATGAAGAGATTTTTGATATAGATCTTGATCTTGACGAAGAAGGCGTTGATGTCGATTTTGAATCAGAAAGCAAAACAATGAATGAAAAATCTGACGGCAGTCCGGATGAAATGGATCTTTCTGAAGAGCTTACAGATGATATCGAAGAAGTTTCTCTTGACGATTTCGGACTTGAAGACGAAGAAGTAAGCCTGGATGAAGCATCTCTGGATTCTGAATCAGTTGATTCAATTCCAGTGGAAATTGATGATTCTGAACTGCCCGAAATTGAAATAAGTGATTCAGAAGAAGATTTTTCATTTGAAAATGATGATATAGCACTTGATCAGGTAACCGCTGATTCCGATGAATCTGATTTTACCGAATTAAATCTTGATGATGAATTATCTGCAGATGTTCAGGAAGATGAAATTGATCTGAGCGGAGATGATGATTCATTTGAAAGCGATATAGCAGATCTTGAGGATGAAGAAATATCAGACCGCTCCCCTGAAGGACTTGATATTGATCTTCCTGATCTTGATGGCGCCGAAGATAACGAAGAATTATCATTATCCGGCCTTGATGATCTTCCTGGTATTGATGATGAACTCTCCTCTCTTGAATCGGAAGATGAAAGTCTGAATATCGATGATGATCTTC
>CAZKOK010000408.1:0-4270 GCA_964554355.1 uncultured Spirochaetia bacterium
GCAACAATAGGAGGTTTCCTGACACTAATCCCGATTTCTTCTGCGTCATATCCGAATGTCCTGGGATATAAAAGCCTGTGCACCTTCACACCTGCGGGAACAGCATTCTGTTTCCTGCTCGCAGGCTTGAGCTGCTTTATAAGAATAGCTTTAATTAAAGACAAATCAGGTTCAGTAAGTGAACAATTCAGAAAACACGCGAAATCATTTATACCATTAACAATACTGGCTGCAATTGCAGTCATCCTTACAATATGGTTCGCCGACATCAAATCGGTTTACACAAACCCCGATACTATCAGCGCTCCCACCGAAATGACCGGTTAACCGGAAAAATATGCAATCCCGATAATAGATGGGAAAAACAGGGACGGAGGCCTTTATTTCACTATAAAATCCGGAAATATGGGGGCGGAGTAATTTATTCGGCATTTATATCCGGTTTTGTTATTATTTTCCCTGGTTATTCGCTGATGTTGACTCCAAATATATCTAAATGCAAGTGAAATATAGATCAGGTCTTTTTTGTACTTGTCTTATTTTTCGATTTAATGCTAAAAAAAAGTAATATTGCGATGGATGAATAAATTTATCCCTGTAAAGGAGAATTCTCATGAGATGCGTTTGTTATATGCTAAAAAATTTCACTGAAAATATGATAGTATTCCTGAATTTCCGGATCAGGAGGGTCGATAAACTCATAATTTCGTTTTTTAATATGGTAAAATGCAGAGTATTTATACTCTTTTACGTCCTTTACCCTCGTAATTGAAAGAGGATTGGCCCATAAGTAGATATTTGTTCTGTAATATTGTGTTTTTCCTTCGATTATGACACTTTTAAAGCGATCATACCAGACATGCCCGTTATAACCCATTTCTATGTTGTAATCACGGGCAAAATTCCCAAGTATCCACTGCATTAGTACCGATATATCGGTGTGTCCAAGTGGCTTAATTATCATATGAACATGATTGTCCATAATACAGAAGTTTTTTAAGGAAAAATGAAATTTTAACTTTGCCATTTTTATCCTTTTTAATAGCAAATCCTTAATTACTGAGTGCAGAAAAATGAATTCCTGCCTGTTTACCCTGCCCATAACATGATAAGTCGCGCCTGGACGCTTTTTTCTTTTAGTTCTCATACTGGATATAACTGCAAATATCTGTTTCGTGCTTCTAAAATTTAATTTTTTTTAAAAAATACCCAAAAACGATTGTTTCGTGTTACTCCGTCCCCAATTGGAAGATAAATATGTAAAAAGACAGGTCTCCGTCCCCGTGTATGGTCGTGCACTGAAGTAATTGCGGCTAAAAGCGGAGACAATAAAACGGCGCTAACTGTTAGGGAAAGGCCGGGTATTGTTGCAGCGGCTATGTATGGAGGAATAGTAGGACTGGGGATAAGGCTATGTGCAGCAGTTCTGCTGGCAGGTGGAAGACCTTTTTCACCGCTGTTTACAGTTCTTTTCCTAATACTTTGTATAACCGGCAGTTTCTTTCTAGATGGATATTCTCCTGGTTTGCCCGAAAAAGGAAAAAGAAACTTGAAAAATTCCTTTCCGAAATGAAAGCCAGCGTTGAAAATGTTTAATTTTTTTGATTACAGTATCCGTTAACGCTTTTGCTTATTATTCAGGATGAAAATACGGGCAGCTTTATCAGGTGTCGGCTTTTTTCCTCATTATCACCAGGACCGGCTCGGTTTCGGTTGCTTCAATTTCATCTTCAATAGAATAACCCAGGCTCTGGTAGAATTCTACATTCCCTGTTGTGTCCTTTCCTGTAAACAATTCATAAACCCGTGCATCGTGAAATTTTTTTTCGAGTTCGGTAACTACCATCCGGCCGAATCCTTTTCTCTGATGTTCCGGGTGGACGATAATGTTTTCCAGTTCACATTTGCCGTTTTTTAAAAATGCACGTCCCGAAGCAATAATCCTTTTTCCCCATGTTATTTTTATATATGTATACTTTTCAAAGCTTTCCTGAATGTTCTGCAGGGTAGTATGAAGCGGTCTGATCATAAAACAGTCATGCAGGGCTGCAACTTTGTAAAATGCGGCTTTCTGTAAAGCGAGAATTTCTGCAAGGTCTTTTTTTTCGGCTTTTTCGATTTTATATTCCATATTATCCTCTCATGTTTTGCAGACATCAATAAAAGTTTTTCCCGTGTTTATTTTTTGTGATGTTATTTTGCCTGCAGAAATACCCGGGTTCCAGTATTGTCTGCTTTCCAGTTTCGGATTTCCCAAAGAGATTGCCTGTTCAGGACATATATTGTAGCATGCTTCGCAAAGCTGGCAATTATTTCCGTAAACTGGTTTGTTCTGCTTTATGCATATATTTGAAAGTGCACAGATCCGGGCACATAAAGCGCATCCTGAGCATTTATCGGGGTATACCGTAAACATTTTGGAAGCTTTATTGCAGTAATTCAGATATATTTTATAACGGCTTTTCAGGAGCGGAGCAGTGGGTTTCGGGTGTTTATATCCGGATCTCCGCTTTATTTTCCCGGAAATTTTCCTGATTTTATCCGGTACGGATCCAAGTCTCCGTCCCCATCCGGACGGATCGGGTATGCCGGCCAGCAGAACATTATTTCCTGCCATATGAATATGAAAAGAGGCATTCAGTGATACGCCGGTTTTTTTAAGCAGTTTTTTCACATGTGCTGCCGGGGCGCCTACGACAGGCCAGCCTTTGGTTGCCGCAATATAGAAATATCCGGGACTTTTCCAGACTGCTTCCTGTATAAATTTCTTTACTATGGCGGGTATTCCCAGAAAATATATCGGAAAGGCCAGTCCTGTTGTTTCTCCTTCTATAATCGGGGTCCCTTTTTCCAGTTCTTTTGTTATGGGCTTTAAAACAGTGTTTCCAAGGTTTTCAGCGAGTATTTCTGCAGCTGCCAGACTGTTGCCGGTGCCTGAAAAGTAGTAAATAGTATTCATCTTTTCTCCTTTTAGAAACGAACGTATTGTTCGTTTTTACAATAAAAAATTTACCCCGCTACAGCCAGTTTATAAATACCTGCCACATGATATGCCAAAAGGCTGTTAAGTAACCGGGAAACCTCACCGGATGTCATTGCAGTGCGGCATATATAAATTATTGAATCCACAAGATTTGAATATATTGTTTCAATCAGTCCGAGGAGCTTTTTATCATTTATTTCCTGCTTATGGCTGGTTTTAATGTAAATCCTGTACAGCCGGACAAGATGCCGGATAAAATCTTCCCTGATATATCCATATTCGGTTCCGTCAGCCATACTCATTATTATAATAAATTCATATCTGTATTCTATAATGATATTTATTAATTTTGCGGAAATCCCGGATTCATCCTTTTCCTTCTGTATAAATTTCTGCTGAAGTATCTGTTTGATTTTTTCAATGACTGAAAGGGGAATAATTTCCCTGAACAGATCCTTTTTTGCGGGGAAATAATTGTAAATATTTCCAACTGATATCCCGGCTGCTTCTGATACATCGGAAATCGTGGTTTTACTGTAACCTTTTTCGGCAAAAATCTTCAATGAATTCTTTTTTATTTTTTCCCTTATTTCATCTTTCAGTATCTGCATAAATGTCAGCCCTGTCCGGTAGTATCTGTTTTAATAACGAATATATTATTCGTTATTAAAGAATAAATATTTTATTCGTTTTTGTCAACAGAATAATATTGTTAATTTGCTGATAATGATTATGAATAATATATTAATGGAGGTTCCGGTCTGTACAGGCGCCGTTTATTTTTTCTTTCCGCAGATTACGCAGACATATACAGGTTTTTGCGTAACCGATTTTGTATTGAAACCTGCAAAAACCCATTTGTGTGTATGCTGAAAAAACTCAAACGGATTGTTTTTTGTAGACATTCTCTTCCTCCTTCACGTTTAATATACTCAAATTACCTGAAAAAGCGAAATTCTGATTATTCCTGATATTTTTTTTGCTGACATTATGTTTTTGATGTAAGATCTATATTATCGTGAATGAATTAAAGTCTGCATTATCACCTGTTATACTTTTGTCAGTTTTTGCCGGGGTGATTTTTATCGGCACTATTCTTTATCTGTATATTTTCAGTTTTACAAAAAACAAACTGTATCTTTCCATTTCGCTGTTGGGATTTCTTGGAGTTCCCTTTATATTCTGTGAGGTAATTGTTATCGGGTCTGGTATTCTTGAAATGCCTGATCTGGGCTTTTTCTTTCACAGATTTCATCTGATAATCACCTCCAAATTTAGATTTATCAT
>CAZKOK010000409.1:0-4267 GCA_964554355.1 uncultured Spirochaetia bacterium
CACGGTATAGCCAGTGCAATGGTAAACCTCGGGGGAAATATATTCGCTGTAGGACGGAAGAATGAAGATACAAAATGGGCCATTGGTATCCAGAGTCCATTCGAAGACAGGGGAACAAGCATCGGCCGTATTCTTGTTGAAGATACAGCTGTAATTACTTCCGGCCCGTATGAAAGGTTTTTTATCGAAGACGGCATCCGCTACCATCATATTCTGAATCCTTTTACAGGATATCCGGTTGACAACAACATTGAAGGTGTCAGCGTATACTGCAGGAGCGGTATAGACGGGGACGCACTTTCAACGACATTCTTTTCACTGGGTATTGAAAAGGGGCTTGAGCTGGCCGAAAAACTTGATGAAACAGAAGTTATTTACATAACAAAAGACAGGGAACTGTATATGTCTTCCGGTGCCGCGCAGCTTTATGAACCGATTGAGACTTCATACACAATAAAAAACCGGAGCTGACAGCAGCTCCGGTGTGAATAATCTGATCTGAATGGAATTTACCTGCGGGCCCTTGCCAGCGCTTTCTGTGCCAGTGCAAAAAACTCGATTACATGGATCGATACGCCGGACACATCATCTGTATGTCCTGCTTCGTCTTTATAGGTTATTTTCGTCGGGTCCTGGGTTTTTATCAGCAGGTTCTGGACAGCTTCGGCCTGTTCGTGCCATGGCGTTCCGCCTTCTACCATCACATATTTTCCGTTTCGTGAGCGGGTCTTTTTCATGTCGCCGCCGTTTATATTGACTTCATCCCAGCTGACAGAAACGATATTTCCGCCAAGAACGGTTATGTCAACAAAGTATTTCCATCCGCTTTTATCAAATTCCGCATCTTCGGCATGATAAGCCCCGTCGACATACGGCCCGCGTTCAACCGGGCCGGCCTTCAGCGCCTTGTCTGCAAGTATAAAAAATTCTTTCACATGGATGGATACTCCGCTGATGTCATCGGTATGTCCTTCCTCGTCTGTATATCTGACCGCTGCCGGGTCCTGTGTTTTTAGCAGATACTCTTCGGCAAGGGCCGCCTGTTCGTGCCATTCTGACCGGGCGACTCCCCTGGCAAGCATTCCGTATAAACCGGACACGGATCTTGTAACCTTGTCAGGGCCCCCGTCTATATAGGCTCCATTCCATACGGCATCAACGATTTCGCCATTTTCCACTTCGAGCATTGCAACATATTTATAATCGCTTGATGGAAAGCCGTCTTCGGCGGCAAAGTAGAAACCGTCTTCATATTTCGCTTTTGAACAGCCGGCTGCCAGCATGATAATAATACTTATTACAGTTATTGATTTTTTCATGATAAGTCCCTCCGGAGGATCTTTAATAGAATTATAACGAACCATATTTCCCAAAGTCAACGCTTTAATAAAAACATAAAATCAATTATCATATCCCAATGAAAATGAAAGCAGCAGATATTGCTGTAATCGTAATTGTCGCCGCTGTGATAATTCTGTTCACGGCTTTTTCTCTGAAAGCATCAACCGGAAAAAAACAGCTGCTGATCGAAAGTGCGAAAGGCAGCTATCTTTACAGTCTGGATACAGACCAGATGATTCATATTGACGGTCCGCTGGGCGCAACAGATGTCGAGATTAAAGACGGGGGTGTCCAGGTGGTCGATTCTCCGTGCCGCGACAAACTGTGCATCGCTGACGGCTATCTTTCAAAACCCGGCGACTGGACAGCCTGCCTTCCGAACATGGTTTTCCTGCGGATAATCGGTTCGGAAAATGAAGAAGACATAATGATAGATGATGTTTCTTTCTGATTATTCCGGTTTCCTGTAGCCGGAAGCAATAAAAAATACTTCAAATGAATCTTTTCTGCATGCTTTGGGCTTTAATGCCTTTGCATTTTCAAAGCGTACGCGTATCATTTCCAGAAGCTCCTTCTCCTCTCCGCCCTGAAAAACCTTGACAATAAGCGCACCTCCCGGCTTAAGGTAAGTACTGCATGATTTAATAACATTTAATACCAGTTCATACGATCTTACGGTATCAACAGTCCGGTTTCCTGTGGTTGCGGGCGCGGCATCGCTGATAACAGCGTCAAAAGGTGCCATGTCCGCAAGCCGGTCCGCTGTTTCCTCTGAAAATGCGTCTCCGGTAAAAACCGTTACACCGGGCAGCGGCTTCAGGGCAAGGGGCTTAAGGTCGACTGCAGTAATCTGTGCCTTGAATTTTCTTGAAAGATAAAGGGTCCAGCTGCCTGGAGCTGCTCCGATATCAAGGACTTTCTGACCGCGTTTTATAACCGGGGTTTTTTCGAGAATTTCTTCAAGCTTGTATACGGATCTTGCCGGGTAGCCTTCCTTTCTGGCGCGCTGTGTATAATAATCCGCCGAACTTCTTGAATTTTTTGCCATATCTTAATGTAACCAGATGTTGACCAAAGGACAAGATCTTCGTATTTTTATTCCATGAACAGAATATTTTATCGTAATTCAATGACATCATCCTATAAAAGCATAACACTTTGGCTGATAGGGCTGAACGTTGCAGTTTTTTTCCTGACCTATGTTTCCGGATCGACGAGACTTATGGCGAATCTTGCTTTAAGTCCATCCGGCCTCAGGCAGGGAATGGTCTGGCAGCTTGTTACCTACATGTTTGTGCATGGAAATTTCCAGCATATCCTGTTTAATATGCTTGGTCTTTTCTTTTTCGGAATTCAGGTCGAGAGGACCATGGGATCATGGGAATTTCTGGCTTTTTATTTTGTTACAGGTGTTTTATCCGGATTGACCGCATTTGTATTTTATTTGCTTGCCGGTGTAAATGCATATCTGCTTGGTGCTTCAGGGGCCGTTTTTGCCGTGCTTTTTGCCTTTGCAATGTATTATCCGAATGCGAGAGTTTTTATTATGGGCTTAATTCCCATTCGCTCACTGTATCTTGTGATTTTATATGCAGGAATCGAGATATTTTCACAGGTCTTCGGAACCAGTCAGGGAGTAGCTCATCTGGCGCATCTGGGAGGTTTAGCCTTTGCTTTTTTGTATTTTCTTTTAAGGCTGAAGATAAATCCTATCGATATTTTCAAAAGAGGAAGAAACAGAAACCTGCATTAGGTTCGGGGAGTTCCCTTTTTGAGAAAAACAGTACTGTTTTGTCTTTATATCCTTGTCTCTGCCTTTCTGCCGGCGCAGGAGTTTTTTACAGGTGAATTCTGGGTGCCGTATGCAGTAATAACGCCTGAATTTGATGTTAAGCCTCCCGGCACCGAGGAAATGATTGATGAACTGCTTGATGAAATGCGCTTTGTGTTCGGCGGAATGATTTACGGGTTTTCATTCACTTATGTTCCTTCGGATATAGAGCGGAGTGTGGACGAAGTATTTGAGCTTGCCGCGCTTGGCAAAATCCCGCCCGGAGACAGGAACATGTCTGTCTATCAGACCAGAAAAGACAGAACTGCCGTCTATGCAATGGCCAGATACGATCTTGCCGAATACCAGAAAAACTGGGTCCTTTACTGGGACTCGGAAGCCTTCCCGACTTTCGACGGCCGCGGCCGGGCGCAGTTTATCAAAGGCGTCAGCTCCAGAATCGATGCGATCCGCGAAGGAATAAAAGAAGCTGTCCGCGGCTACCTGCGTAAAAGAATTTACAATAAACCGAAAAAGATAACAGGCTATGTGCGCATAGACGAAGTACCGTATATTGTGGTAGATTCCGGAGATTATCTGGCCAAAGTCCGCGTCACGATGGATATTCAGGAAATCGAGGAATATAAAACATTTTAATTATGAATTAAACCACGAACGGCACGAATGGGCCGCGAATAACACGAATAAATAAATTGGTTTGTACCGATATACATAAAATTATTCGTATAATTCTTGGTTTATTCCAGGGGATTTATTTCTTTCCTTATTTCAGCAAACTTCGGCTTGAGAACATCATATATTATCCGGATTCTTTCATCATAATGCAGAAAAGCCGATTTCATGGAATTGATTGTTATCTTTTCAAGGTCCCGGAATGTCAGATTGTAGTGTTTTACGGCCAGTTCCATTTCCTTTGAAAGCGTAGTGTTGCTCATAAGTCTGTTGTCTGTGCACAGACAAACCCTGTAGTTATTGCGGTAATACAGTCCGAAAGGATGTTCATCAAGGGACGGTGCCGCTCCGGTCTGGATGTTTGAAGAAAGACACATTTCGAGAGGGATCCTTTTGTCCATGACAAACTGTGATAAAGAACCGAGTTTTTCTATTCTGGTCCCGATAACAACCATATCTTCC
>CAZKOK010000410.1:0-4255 GCA_964554355.1 uncultured Spirochaetia bacterium
AACGACAAGGAATTCTGGAAGCTTTTCCTTGCACACAACAGATACAACATTTATGATCCGTATCTGGTTGTGAATGAATTCCAGGCCTACATTGTCCAGCAGGAAATGTATGAAATAAATTACTATTTCAATATTAAAAAAGGGCCTGAACTGGCTGCGCGATACCCTTCAAGAGCTGCCATGATAAAAAAGGTTATAAACCAGAACCCTGACAGATTCAGGTATATGGCAGAATCTGTGGATAATTTGCTGTTTTCTATTACGGGTTCGCATATCGGCAATATGGCCAGCATTGAATATTCAGGTGATTAACGGATATTTATAACTGAATGTGCATAAATACTTTACATAAAGGCAGTTTTTTGGTATTGTTGGCTTTAATTAATCAGTATTGTACAGTTAATAAGTATAGATAAAGATTTTTGAGGAAGGAAAAATGGCTCGTAAATGTGATATATGCGGAAAATCGACAGTAGCCGGACACAATGTACCACGCAAAGGTCTTCCTAAAAAGAAGGGCGGTGCAGGACAGCATATTGGTGTAAAGACGAAAAGGACCTTCAAGCCGAACATTGTAAAGGTTAAGATAATTGAAAAGGGTACAACAAAGACAGTAAAAATGTGTACCAGATGTCTGCGTACCGGAAATTTTATAAAAGCAGTATAATCCGCATACGACCCGCCGGCGATAAGTACGGTAATACACTATAAATAGAAAATCCTGACCGAAGGCAGGATTTTTTTATTTATTTTGATGATAAGTTATGTAAATGTTATATAATGGAAAAGGCCTGATTTTTAATCAGCTGATCCATAACCGGCAGAAGAATCAGAATTAAAAAAACGGAGTTTCAAAATGCCTGATATAAAAGAAGTCCTGGATTATATACTTAACCATGCAGATGAAAGAGATATTGCAGCTGTTACCGAAGCCCTCAGAAGACGCAGTGAAAGACGTCAGGGTATCGGAGGGCTTGATGTCCAGGCGATGGCGAGGGAGAATTCAAGAAAAATAACCGAGCAGATGGGGCTGGACAAGGAAAAGATCAGGCAGATGGTAAGGGATTTCACTGTCAAAATAATATCGGAAAATGCACCTGAACTCAGTCCCGGCGATATTGAAGCCATCCTTGATGACACAGTTCCGGATTCAGGAGCCAATGAGGAAACCAAACTTCCTCCTGATGTCCTGCGGACAATGATAAGGCAGTTTGTATCGTTTTCAAGAAATACCATGTCTGCAAGCGAACAGCAGAAACTTCACAGCGAAATGTCCGACTGGTATGAAAGATACTGGAAGATGTTTCCGGACAGTATCCAGTATGTCCTTAAGGATTTTATCGAAGAGAAGATCGGCGAAGAAGAATATAACCTGAGGCTGAATGAAGTACTAAACAGGATATGAGATGTCCGGTCCGGACATTTTCAGATGCTTGAAATATTCAGGACCGAGGGGATGGTCCGTATGCTTTTTAATATGGATTTATAATCTTCCACTCGTTCAATTTCCAGTGTAAAAGATCCGGTTAAATCCCCTGTTTCATTCTCTTCAAGTCTACCCTCGATAAGGTGCCCTCTGTATTTTCTGACAGCACCTTCAATTTCCGAAAAGAGATCTGATACTCTTCTGGATTTTACCTGAAAACGATGGGTACTTATTTTCGAACTGGTCTCCCACTCGACTTCAATCGTTCTGGATTCGAATTCGTTGATGTTTTTAAGATTGGAACAGTTTTTCCGGTGTACGATAATGCCCCTGCCTCTGGATACATAACCGATTATCTGGTCACCTCTGACAGGATTGCAGCAGCGGGCGATGCTGATGAGCATATTTTTTTCATTGCCGATTTTAAAAACGACTTTTGCGCGGTCAATTACCTGTTTAACTATTTCACTCTCTGCCGCAGGAGGGGCAGAAGACGATGCCGGGCTTACAGCAGGTTCGGGTTTCTTTTTGGCAATTATACTTCTGTCAATAATGACATTTTCATCATGTTTATTAAGCCAGTGCCTGATTTTCTGCCGGGCTTTTGTTGTCTGTACAATTCTGAGCCAGTTGAGATGCGGCGTCGCGGTACCCGATGTAAGGATTTCAATAGCCTGTGTGTTTTTGAGAGGAGTGCTTAACGGAATTATTGAACCGTCGGCTTTGGCCCCTACGCAGTGATTCCCGACTTCTGTATGTATATGGTAGGCGAAATCAAGAGCGGTAGCTCCTTTTGAGAGTTCAATAATGTGCCCTTTGGGTGTAAATACAAAAATCGAATCCTTGAGAATTTCTTCTTTTATTTCATTCATGTAATCCGGAGACTGGGCAGTGTCTTCATTCCATTGTTTCAGTTTATTGATAAGCACAATATCACTTTCTTCGGCCTTTTGTTTATTGCTTCTTGATTTATATGCCCAATGGGCTGCAATTCCGTATTCCGCGCGCTGGTGCATCAGTTTGGTGCGGATCTGGATTTCCATTATTTTGCCTTCGTAACACATTACAGTTGTATGAAGGCTCTGATACTGATTGGATTTAGGCATGGCGATATAGTCTTTGAAGCGGTTTTCAATCGGAGGCCACAGCCTGTGAACTACTCCGAGAAGCGTATAGCAGTCATTGACAGAGTCGCAGATGACCCTGATCCCCAGAACATCGAAAATTTCATGGAGATCTTTTTTCCGTATTTTCATTTTCTGGAATATGGAATATATATGTTTTGCCCTGGTCGTGACTTCAATACTGAGGTTCTCTTTTGCTGCTGCGCGCAGTATTGTCTTTTCAACTTTTTTAAGATAGGACTTATGGTTCAGCTGGATTTTGGCAATCGTCTCTTTAATGTGTTTATAGGCCTGCGGCTGGAGGAATTTAAGTGCATTATTCTCCAGACCGACTTTCAGCCATGAAATCCCGAGTCTTTCTGCAAGGGGAGCATAAATTTCAAGGCATTCTGATGCGATGGCTTTCTGTTTTTCCGGTGACAGATATTCAAGGGTCGACATATTATGGTATTTGTCAGCGAGTTTTATAAGAAGGACCCTTATATCCTTGGTGCCTGCAACAAGCATTTTCCTGATAGTTTCCGATTCCTGGATGCTTTTGCTTTTTGCCTTGAAGATTGAAATCTTGGTTACGCCGTTAACAAGTGCTTCTACTGTTTTGCCGAATTTCCTGCGGAGTTCATTTTCCGAAATATCTGTGTCTTCAAGTACATCATGGAGAAGAGCGGCGATAACCGCTTTTTCATCCATCTGCATATCGACAAGGAGTTCAGCAACCAGTAAAGGATGTATAAAATAAGGTTCGCCGGATGCTCTTTTCTGTTTGCGGTGAAGGGTCTTTGCCCACTCGGCAGCATCCATTATACGGCTTCGTGAGGATGGAGGATAACGCCTTAATTTTTCTTCAAATTTCTTAAGCCTTGTTTCCATAATATCTGCCGGTTACAACCCTTTTACGCCCGGCAAGATCATTAACAATACCTGTCTGACCATATCCGGACTCAATCATTAAACATTCTATAACATCACACTGGTCTTTAGAAGCTTCAATTAAAAGATATCCATCCGAATAAAGATAATCCATGGAAAATCCAATGATTTTTCTGATAATATCCAGTCCGTCACTGCCGGCCGCAAGGGCCAGCGGGGGTTCATGGAGGCCTTCTTCCTTCATTTTCGCAACTTCAGGGTCTGTCAGATAGGGCGGGTTTGTTACAATCATATCAAATTTTGAAGTGATGTCCTGAAAAAGATCAGAATGAAAAAAAGTTATCTTTGTATTATGTCTGGCACAGTTTGCAGAAAAAATCCTGTATGCTTCTTCTGATACGTCGGACGCTGAAATGCTTAAGTCAGGAAGTTCAATGGCAAGACTCACGGCAATACAGCCGCTTCCGGTGCAGAGATCAAGAATTGATTTCAGATTGTTTTCTCCGGCAATTTTAACTGCAGTTTCTACAAGGATTTCTGTATCCGGCCTTGGGATCAGGACATCCCTGCTGACAATGAAATCACGCGACCAGAATTCTTTTTTGCCGGTAATATAGGCTGAAGGAATACCGTTCTTTCTCTGAATAATCAAATCCCGGAAAACGGCAAAATCCCTGTCAGACAGTTCATCAGAAAGAAGAGTAAACAGTTTTTCCCTGCTTATGCCGAGTGCATGGCATAAAAGAAGACTGCTTTCAAGATAGGGAAGTTCAAGAGAAGCCAGCTCTTTTTCACCGAACATGACGGCTTCATTCAGTTTCATTTTTTTACTGCC
>CAZKOK010000411.1:0-4200 GCA_964554355.1 uncultured Spirochaetia bacterium
AAACAAGCAGAAGCCCCAGCCTTTCCGAGCTTTCTGGATCATAACCTTCGGGGAATCCGACCCCTGAATCCGTAATTGTCAGACAGATTTGCCCGTTTTTCCTGTCCAGCTTTACAGTAATTTCCCCTTTCCCGTCATCCGGGAATGCATGCTGATATGCATTTGTGATCAGTTCATTGACTATGAGCCCGCAGGGAATGGCTATATCAATAGGCATATAAAAATCAGACTTAATAACAGTGTTCACCCCTATTTTTCGATAGAAATTATAACTGTCGGAAAAAGCCTGACATATTCTTTGAAGATAATTCCCAAACAGAATTTCCGTAAAATTATCGTTATCGTACAGTAATTCATGGGCCAGGGCCATTGCAAAAATCCGGCCCCTGAACTGCTGGAGAAATGATACTCCTTCAGGACTGGCCGAAAATTCGCTCTGAAGATCCGCCATGCTTGCAAGAATCTGCAGATTGTTTTTTACCCTGTGATGGACTTCTTTAAGCAGAGTCATTTTTTCGGCGAGGTTCTTTTCCATGGCTTCGTGCTGTTTCTGTATTACCATCAGGTTCCTGTAATAACGCAATGACATTATTACCGCCGACTGCAGACCCTGATTTGAAGTTGCACCCTTCTCAAGATAGCCGTTTATTTCATATTCCTGGATAACCTTTGCCCTGGGGGCCTGCCCCGGCTGCCCGGTCCGCAGAACTATCTGAACATGCTGATTATCCAGTTCTTCACGGATCTGTCTTGCCGTGTCCAGACCAGCTTGTTCATTTTCCATAACCACGTCAAGAAGAATGAGGGCCGTATCCGGATGTTCCCTCAAAAGATCAATTGCCTCCTGACCCGAATAGGCATTCAGCAGCTTAAGAGGTTTGCCTTCGAAACTTAGTTTATCCAAAGACATAACAGTCAAAGCCTGTGCCATTCTGTCGTCATCAGCAATAATAATTTTCCAGCACGACTCGGGATCAATGAGTGTTTCACTAAAACTGTTTTTTTTATCAGGTACTGCCAATAATAATATCCTTAATAGATACTATAGTAATACATATGACTGAATTTTGCACAGAATAATATGAAAAAACAACAATCTGACAAAATCATAGATATCATCAGGGAAGAAAACCCGGAAATAATTCAGGAATTTTTCCGATGGTTCAACAATTATCTGTTATCCCTTGCCGGACAGAAAGAAAAAGATTAGTTATCTTTAAAACCGGAAGACGTAATGGAGGTCAGGGCAATGTTCGCCACCAGAACAAAGCAGTATATCGATAATATCTGGCAGGAAGGCCTCGAACAGGTCATCGAACCGGAAAAAAGAAGGTAATTCTCAGTATGCACAGGCACGGCTGCCTGCCCGAACAGATAGCCGAACTTACAGACCTTACAGTCGACGAAATAAACCAGTTCCTTGGTAAATAATCACTATCCTGAAAATAAAAAAAATCCCCTGCGTCAGAAATCTCGTAACAAACTGCTTCCGCAAAGGACAATTTTCGATTAATTATCTTTTTTTCCCGCCTGCTTATTCAAAACGAAACTCAGGAGGCAGCGTTACTGTATCGGGAATTCCTGCCTCGGCAAGATCGGCAATTTCTGCCAGCGGATAATATGATATTCCGGAGCCGAAAGTTTCCAGAGTACCTCCGGTATCCCACATCTGATCATTTTTATATTCATATGCCGACGACATAAGACCGGTAATTGAACCATCTTAATCAGCCAGGCCGTCTGCATCAGATGATGCATATTCCGGTTGACTTTCCGGAACCCTGTATTTATCTTTCATTCATCAATGTTATTTCGGGGGTATGACGGTGGCGGAGAAAAAGGAAAAAGCGGAAACCAAAGATAAACCGGATCTGAATCAAAAAGCGGATAAAACAATAGATAATTACGTAGGCTACGCCATGGTGGCAGGCTTCGTGCCTATACCCCTGGCTG
Source organism: uncultured Spirochaetia bacterium (assembly GCA_964554355.1). Lineage (GTDB taxonomy): Bacteria > Spirochaetota > Spirochaetia > CAZKOK01 > CAZKOK01 > CAZKOK01. The sequence continues at coordinate 1,954 of CAZKOK010000411.1, forward strand.
ATATCATAGCGGTGACCGCAATGCAGGTTGCAATGGTTAATGAACTGGCAAAGATATATGAACTTGAATTCAACAAGGAACAGGCGAGAATAATTATTACCTCTCTGGTAAATACTACCATCGGAGCGACCGTCGGCCGCGTCGGGGCATCGCTTTTAAAAGGAATACCCGGTATCGGCACAATCCTCGGAATCGGCTCGCAGGTGATTCTGGCCGGAGCCACAACCTACGCCATAGGCCATGTAATCAAGGACCATTTCCGGAACAACGGCAATCTGGATGATTTCAATGTATCCGAAGTCACCCGGCGCTATAAAGATTTCTTCGAACGGGGCAAAAAAGTCGCCAAAGAAAAAGAACAGAAAATGAACGATGACGAAATCCTCGCCACAATAGAAAAACTGAACAAGCTGAAGGAATCCGGCACCATAAGCGAAGAGGAATTCAATAAAACCAAAAAGGACCTGCTTGCCAGACTCGGGAAAGGAAAATAGGCGGCGGAGCAATTGATGCCGTGAATCCGCATTTTTTGCGAACTAACCGGCACTACAGTATGCATACTGAAAAGACATAGCCGTCCGTATCAAAGGATTCCAGATAACTGCAGTTTTTAAATTCCGTATTCTTTAATCCACTGATACCGGTCCCTTTTGCCTTGAGGAAAGCTTCCGTCCTGGTCCACCATTTGTAAAAAAATTCCGCTTTCTGTGACTTGTCATGTTTCTTATATAAAGAGAAAGTCACATCGTCAGCAAAGCGTTTTATTATTGAATCCATATTTCTGATGGATTTCTTCTCCTCAATATCAACTCCTATTCGGGCGCCGTGTGAAATACCGATAACTATCTGCTCGGAGGAATGAGAAACATTAAAATCAATCTTCGCATCAGCAGAGGATTCATGCAGATACGGTCTCCCGTATTGCGTGCAGCTGAATCGAATAGTTTGAGGGCATTGGTCAAGACAATCAGAAAGCATCAGCCTCAGAAATCCCCTTGTTATTACAGACCGCTTTTTATCATCATATAAACGGTATCTGTCTGCTTTTTCCAGTTCATCTTTTGACAGAAACGGTATCAGTTCTTTTTCATTTATACCGTTCAGCTTTATTCTTGCCAGTACTGACCCGACCTGGTATTCTATTTTCTGGTAATTTATTTTTCCTTCAAGACTTTCCCGAAGTTCCCTGTAATTTTCCATTTTGAAGGTTTTCATCTGAATCATTCTTCAAAATCCCGGTATTTATAAAGGTTTTCATAATTATGTCGGTTTTGACTTTCTCAATATTTTTTCCAGCAATCCCGGGAAAAATTTCTTTAGAAACAGGGCCAGCCTTATCTTCGGTGATACGGCAATATATTTCTCTGCAGTTTTTTTCCTGACAGCTGCCAGAATTTTGTCTGCGCAGACATCTGCACTCATGCCGTGCGCCTGGCCGCTGTCCATAATTCCGTATTTTTCCCCGTCGCCTGTCAGGGAGTTGATTGAAATATCTGTCCTGATAAACCCCGGAAAAACCATCGTTACACCGATATTATATGGATGCACTTCCAGTCTGAGCGCATCGAAAAATCCCTGCAGACCCATTTTGCCGGCTGAATAGGCGCTTCGCAAAGGCGTGGCGAACTTTCCGGCAACACTGCTTATGACAGTTATATGGCCTGAAGCATTTTCCATCATAAACGGCAAAACCCGGCGGGTTAACTCGATAGTTCCCAGCAGATTGATATCAATGATTTTCCTGATCACATTGAAATCCGTATCCTTGACAAGCGACCTCTGGCTTAATCCCGCATTGTTGATCAGATAATCGATTGATCCCCATTTTCCCCTGGCTGTTTCCGCCTTTTTTTCAAGGCTATGGTGATCTTCCAGGTCCAGAGGCAGAATGAAAATACGGCCCTCTTTCTGCCCATCAAGATTTTTCTTTATATCCTCCAGTGCTTTTTTATTCCTCGCGGATATTATTATCCTGGCATTGCATACTGAATAGACTTTTTCGGTCAATGCCTTTCCAATACCCGAGGATGCTCCTGTAATCCAGAATACTTTATTATTAAAATCCATTCTTCCTCCGTGTTTTCCGCCTGCAGGGAAAAACCTTATGCTTAGTTGTTATATATGTTTCTGACACTATCCAGGAAATCCTGTTTATCAAGAATTGAAAAATGATCACAATCAGGTATTGTGATTATGGAAATCCTGGGTATGGGTTCTGGAGCTGCAGTTTCTTCAGGCTTATAATAT
>CAZKOK010000412.1:0-4194 GCA_964554355.1 uncultured Spirochaetia bacterium
AGTTATAATGGTATTAAGGGAACAGAATAACAATGTCATAAGTACATCGTGAAGCATAACTTCGAGTTTCAGCATTGATGACCTTATAAAGAATTTCCAGTAATTTCTTCCGGAAATAAATATCCCGGCAGCATTTATTCTCAAATTCGAATGGGAAAAAGGACTCAAAGATTCGTGGCGTCTGGCTCTTACCTATGACGAGAATAAAAACTGGGATTTCTCTCAATCGGAAATCTATCTGAATAATAAATCCCTTATTCCTGAAAGGTATTTTACTGGAAAGCCGACTGTAAATCTTATTATCCATCCTCTTTATTTCAGAAGCAACCAGATGGGATTTATCATATTTGAAAAAGGTGTAAATGACGGCACAATCTATGAAAATATCGTAAACCAGCTCCATAATACAATTCAGCGGATTGAACTGCTGGAGAATTTTCAAAAAGCCGAAGCTGATTTAATGAAGCGGACCCTGATAATCGAACAGCTTCTCGGTCCCATGATGGAATCAATCGATTATGTAAAGAGTCTTTCCGAACGCCAGAACGAAAATATTTCTGATATGAACCAGCGCGGCGAAGTCAGCCGCAGGCACCTTCAGGAAACCAGCGAGATAGCCGTTCAGCTTGAAAGCTATATAAAGGAAACCTATTCGCTTGTCCTGTCCATTGACGATATTTCCGAAACGATAAATCTTGTCGCGTTAAACGCATCCATCGAAGCCTCTCATGCCGGAAGTTTCGGCAAAGGTTTTTCGGTAATTGCAGGCGAAATAAGAAAACTGTCCGAAGCAACCAGGAACAATTCTGCGCAGATAAGTTCTTTTCTGGCGAATATCGGTTCCGGTATAGAAAATTTTGCCAATGCAAATGAAGACACTGAAAAAGCATTCGGATCCCTGCTGAACCAGATCACAGAAATTACAGAAAGCCTTAGTGAAGTATCGTCCAAGATGCAGGAACTGTCATCATCAAGCACATCAATTCTGGAAGCAATGAAACAGTAAAAAACATACTATCTGAACTGAAGAAATTTTCCTTCTTCATACTCCATGAAGGCGTGTCGTAATTCAGTATCGCTGTTCATTACAATCGGGCCCGACCAGGCTATATTTTCCCTTATAGGCCGGCCTGAAACCATAAGAAGTCCGACTTCCTTGCCGCCGCTTTCCATTTTAACCGTATTGCCGTTTGAGAAAAGCGCCGTGTGCCCGCTTGCGATGATTGTCTCATCGATATCTGTGTATACCTCCATGGCTCCGCAGTACACATAGCAGAAAGCATTTTTGCCGGGCGGTATTTTATGCTGAAATACCGTATTTGCAGGAATTCGTATATCCAGAATCTCGGCATCAATATCCCGGTTTACCAAAGGCCCTGTTTTATCATTAATTGATCCGGAAATTATTTTAATTGCCGTTCCGTTTTCAAGTATTGCTTCGGGGACATTATCCGCAGAAATCTTCTTCTGGAACGGTTTTGTCATTTTCTTCCGGGCCGGCATGTTCACCCAGAGCTGAAAACCCCGCATCTCTTCACTTCCGCTTTCAGGTATTTCCTCATGAATTATCCCGCTTCCGGCAGAAATCCAGTGGATATCACCTTCTCCGATTTTCCCGTTCCTGCCTGAATTGTCCGAATATTTCAATTCTCCGCTAAGAACATAGGTTATTGTTTCTATTCCCCTGTGCGGATGCAGAGGAATTCCGCAGGCAAATTCCGCAGAACCGTTCGAATGGAATTCATCGAGCTGAAGAAAAGGATCAAATTTCGGAATCTGATAAAAGCCGAAAGCCCTTTTCAACCTCATTCCCGAACCTTCGTGGGTTGGAGTATATTTGAAAATGGTTTTTACTCCGCGGAGAACGGACACAGATATCCTCCCTGCATATAGAAATTATACTCCCAAGCTTAAAAATTGTCTAAGAAGATATTTTGCCATTCCGCAGTATCAATCTGCAGTTATTCAAAAAGCTTCCTCGCCTGGTCATAATTTTCTGCAGTGCTTGAGATATAAGTATTAAGATCAATCGCAGTAAAATCATCATCTTTGGGGGCCGGCAGGTTTGTTTTGGCGCGTTCAAGGTTGGATTCATTGATAAAACCGGGAATTACCGTCAACTTGCCGGAGTCCTTGATTCTGTTCAGGAAAATATATCCGTCAATAAAATCCTTCAGTTTCAGATCATCATAACCTTCTGCAAACTGACCTGTAACTTCAATTTCGGCGAATGGAGACCCTTCAACTGTAAAGCCGTATTTTTGTATATCTTCTCCAAGAGAAACTGAAACCTGCTCAAAAATACCCCTTAAGGGATAATTAACACCATAAGGCGAACCAGAGTCAAGAAAGAAAAAATGCATCAGGACTGTAACGCATTCATCACCGGCAGCGTCATATAAATAATTGCCCATTTTATAAATATTTTCAGGGGGATATTTCATTTCAAGCACACGTTTTTCACTGTCAAGATAATGAAATTTAGTAAAAGCACGCATATAGATTGATACAACAAGCGCCTTTTTATCCGTTTCAGCTATCATTTTTACGGCTGTTTTTCCAATATAACTGTCTTCGGTATCGTTACCTGCAATAACATTGCGGGTTTTCCCAGTATCCTGAAGATCATCTTCGGTAATGATACCGGAATAATCCTCACGGGGAGACAGGCCTATGACGTGCATCGGTTCCTGATCTTCATCGATCTGCTGATTCTGAATCCAGACTTCCTCGAGCATATCAACGTATTCCTGATATCCGAACAATACAATCCGGTTAAACAGCAGCTCTTCTGCGAAACCCCGGTCAAATACAGGCTGTGTAAGAAGATCATCAATTTTATCCTGCTCTTCGGCAAGCAGGAAGTCAACTCCGATTATCCTTACCCCTTCATCATACAGGTTCATAACATTGTAAGTAACAAAATTAATATGATCCGCAACAAGATGATCAATACCCAGACAGACTATCCGCTTTTCTGAAAACAGATCTGCCAGATAGTCACCGGGCGACTGATAATTATCGGTTATATATCTGGTAAGTTCTGCCAGCTGCTCTTTCCCCGCTCCGGTAACCGGTATCGTTTCAATATCAGGCTTCCTGAATATCGTAAGGATCATCAGCAGGACCGCCGCGGCTATAAGGATTTTCATCATCGTGTTTCTGTTTATCATTGTTTCTCCAAAAATCAGACTCTGGTCATTATACCATAATCAGACCACCTGTTCCATGCTTTGGAAAACGACGCAACGGGTACATCAATACACGAAAAAAAAATGACTTCCGTGAAATATTATTTTTCCACGGAAGTCATTGGATTTTTCTTGAAACGTCCCGCCCGTAGCGTCGTAGCGTGAGGTTATTTTTTCGGTAGCAGCTCCAGGATCAATTCAACTTCGCCCCTGGAAAGCTTGGTTGCCTGGGCAATTTCCTTGACCGACCAGCCTTCGTGAGCAAGCCTTGTTACAACTTCCCTGGCGCCCATTCCCGGAGCTCCGCGGTCGCCCTTCTTGGAAGTGGAGTCTTTCATAATGGTACCGAGCAGTTTGACCTGTTCCTGGGCCTGTTTACCGACTTCCTCAAGCCTTGTCTCTGTCCTTGCAAGCCATTCGCGTGCTTTCTGCATTTTTTCCATTCTGGTTTCCACATCAGACAGAATTGACGTAAGTTCATTTATCTGCTTTAGGGCCTTCTCGGCATCTTTTTTGTTGCTTGACAGAGTTTTTATCTCTTCTGCAGATTCCTTAAGCCGTGCATTTACATCCGTAAGAGTGCCCTGTACAGTTTCCATTGAATCTTCGATCTCGCTGATTTTTGAAAAGTTTTTATCAACCGCATCAACCGTGGTTTCCAGAATATTGTCCTTCTTCTCAAGCCTGTCATATTTAAGCTCAACATCCTTGGCAAGTTCCTCGAGGTTCCTTATCCGCACCTGTATGTCCTGAAGCGTATCATGGCTGGAAGTAAGCTGATCAAGCTTGACATCAACGGCCTGGGAGATATTGATAAGCTTCTTGAAATCGCCGTCCATTTCCTCGATTCTTCTCTTTTCCTGATTGAATGCGTCCAGCTTCAGGGCAGCCTCTTCTCCCAGCTTGAGGATCCTTCCGAATTTCTTTTCGGTTTCCTTGATATCATTGCGCTGGGCTTCCACACGCACAAGTTCTGTTTTAAGATCTTCAATATTTTCAGTCA
>CAZKOK010000413.1:0-4193 GCA_964554355.1 uncultured Spirochaetia bacterium
CTGCAGAAATTCCGGATGAAATCTCTTCATTGTTTGTGACAGATTTATTATTTACGCGGGAGAACTTTGAATATATGATAAAAAAGGTTAAATTCGGATAAAACAGTAATGTGTCCAAAATATTTTCATTTCAAAGGATCCTTTTTGTAAAAAAATACACAGAATTGCAGTATGCGGAGGAATAAATTGAAGGTGACAATCGTTTATGGAACAGAGAGAAAGGGGTGTACGTATAATATAGCTCAGGAGGTTATAAAAAATATTGACAAACCGGCGGTCACGGAAATATTTCTCCCCAGGGAACTGCCCGTGTTTTGCATTTCGTGTTTTCGTTGTTTTATGGAAAAGGCTGGAACCTGCGCTCATAGCGAATATACTGATGAAATTCGCATGAAATTATTGTCTGCAGATTTAATTATTTTAACTTCCCCTGTTTATTCATTTCATCTGACAGGACAGATGAAGGCATTCCTGGACCATTTTGCGAATATGTGGATTGTGCACCGTCCTGAAAGCAGGATGTTTGACAAACAGGGATTAGTGATAGCTGCCGCATCCGGTCCGGTTTATAAAAAAACATTAAATGAATTGAAAGACAGCCTGGATTTCTGGGGAGTTGCAAAAACCTGCAAGATAGGATCTGCTCTTTATTCAGTGTCATGGGAAAAAATCTCTGCCAGAATCAAAGCCAGAATATTCAGACAATGTAAAAAAACAGCTCAAAAGATCAACAGGAAACAAGGAAAAATCAAACCATGTTTCAGGGTCAGGAAATGGTTTCTTATCAGCCGGATGATGCAGATGCATATTAAAGCCAATCCGCCGGATGTTGAATACTGGAAGGAGCAGGGATGGCTGGCAAAAAACAGACCCTGGCATAAAAAGAATAAAATGGCGGACATTAACATAAATCCGGGAATATAATATAAAAAGCCATAGTACCGGAGAATGTCATGAAAGAAAAAGGTTTTGATGAATATTATAAAAAAGTACCTGAAAATCTGAAAAACTCTCTTCTTGAATTCCGTAAAACCCGGAATTATAAAAACCTCGATCACAACGGAACAAGCAGGCGATATTACTGTACCGGAAGCGGGAGTGAAACCCTGCTGCTAATTCCCGGAGGCATGCGCAAAGCCGAAAGCATTTTTGCGGAGCTTGAGGCTTTCAGCAAAAAATATAAAGTCATTTCGCCTGATCTGCCGGTTATCAATGATTCAGACAGTATTCTCGATGGTATCCTTGAAATCTGCAAAAGGGAGAAAGCTGATAAGGTTAATATCCTCGGCAGGTCTTTCGGCGGGACAATTGTCCAGGGGTTTGCTTCAAAATATCCCGAAACGGTGAAACGGCTGATTTTATGCAGCACTTTATATCTGGATAAAAACAAGCTTGAAGATGGGAAAAAATCGCTTAAGACATTCCAGTCGATGAAAGAAGGGCTTATAAAATTTCTGGTAAAGCCGGCATTGTTCAAAATTATAAAAAAAGATACCGGCAGAGACGGGAAACTGTACTGGAAAGCTTATCTTGATGAGTTTTTTGATTCTGTTTCTTCAAAGGAGCTGATGGTTTCACAGCTGAGTATCGGCTGCGGTATTCTTTCAAATTATACTCTGGCATCTGAACAGATTAAAAAGATGGGTAAACGGATCCTGATTATATATGCAGAGAATGATTCAGTTGTCAGTAAAAAGGAAGCGACAGTTTTTGATACTTTATTACCGGATGCCGAAAGGAAAATCTTTGAAACGGGCGGACATGCACTGTTTCTGACCAGGAAAGAAGAATATTTTCAGGTGATTACTGATTTTATCGGCAAGTCCGCCGGCTAGAGTATCTCCTTTTCAAGAAATACAAGCCGGTATCCGCTCACTTCGCCTTCTCCGACAGCCCTGAAGCCGAACCTTTTGTAGTAATTGACCAGCTTTTCCAGATGCGGTCCGCAGTCCAGCCGCATGAACTGAAAGCCCCGGTTTTTATGATCTTCTTCTATTTTTTCAAGTATTTTATATCCTGTCCGCTTTCCCGCAAGTCTGCGGTTTACTGTGAATGAATGGATATACACACATTTATCGTCTTTTTTTCCCCAGAACATTTCATCTTCATACTGAAGGCGGACCATTGCGGTCAGATCTCTGTCATCTTTCTGATCACCATCGTAAACAGCATAAAATTCGCTGTTCTCAAGGCCGGCCATTATCCATTTGTATTGTCCCTCAGTCGGATTATGCCAGTTCTGCCAGTAATCGATATTTTTATCCTTAAGCCAGTCAGCAGCTTCCCTGAGTATTCCGAATACGAGTGATTCGTCTTCTGCAGTTAATTTCCTGAAAATCATGCATCGGATTTTATAGGTGATATGGAAATGATTCAAGCTGAAAAGAATACCGGAAACAAGAAGGTACACGAATAAGATTATTTTATAGCAACGAATAGAATAATCAAAAAAAGTTATATGAATAGTTTAGCAGGAACAAATATTTTGTTACCAAAATGATTTTTTTATGGAAATTCGTTTGATTTCATTTAACCATTGACTCGTTACGCCGTTTCTGTCGTAGCGATCGTTGCGTGAGATATTAAATGTTGGGTGTTATTGTACAGCCAGCTGGCCGCAGGCGCCGTTTATTGTATTGCCGCGGCGGTATCTTCTTACGATATTCAGATGCACTTCGGCTGCCATGTCCAGGAATTTCTGTATGTCCTTTTCATCAGGCGATTCAAAATCAAGTTCATCCGCCGGGTTCCACGGGATCAGGTTTATTACGTAATTTATTCCCCTTAAATATTTTCTTAAGGCCATTACATCTTCTTCCCGGTCATTCACTCCCTTAAGAAGCACATATTCGAAAGTGAGGCGGCGGCTTGAATCCTGCTGATAGCCAAGTATGATTTTTTTCAGATCATTCAGCGTATTTCCGGCGCAGACGGGCATAAGTTTTTCACGCAGGGTCTGATCTGCCGAAGTCAGACTCAGGGCAATCCGCACTGCCGGTCCGTTTTTCATAAGGTCTTCAAGCTGTTTTAAAAGACCGCAGGTGGAAACAGTCATTTTGCGCAGGCTGATATTCAGCCCCTTTGGATGACTGAACCAGTCAATGCTTTTACGCAGTTCGTTCAGGTTCTGAAGGGGTTCCCCCATTCCCATGAATACTATGTGGGAGATCTTCCCCCAGCTGTTCTGCATTATCATAAACTGCTGGACTATTTCGGAAGCTGTCAGATTCCGTTCCAGCCCCATCGTACCGGTCCTGCAGAATATGCAGCCCATGGCGCATCCGGCCTGGGTTGAAAGACATGCTGTCTTTCTTCCGTCAGAGTCGCGCAGCAGGACACATTCGACAATCAGCCCGTCGGCAAGACGGATTACTGCCTTTTTTGTTCCATCCGGGTCTTCAGGCAGCTGTTTGGTGCTGCAGCTGTATATTGTGAATTTTTCCGCAAGAGTCCCACGCAGGTCTTTGGAAAGAGTCGTTATTTCATTTATGTCTTCTATACCCTGAACAATCGCAGAAAAAAGCTGATCAGCCTGGAACCTGCGCGGGAAATCGATTATTTGTGTTAATTCTGCCGGCAATAATCCGGCAAGGACTGTTTTTTCCATATTTCAGGACAGAACAAAGGCAGTAATTACCCCCCCTGTTTCATTCTGTCTATATAAGCCGAAATGTACGGGTTTCGAAGGCCGAGTTTCTGGAATTCCTGAAGAATATCCAGAGCATGGTCTTTCTGTCCGAGATGCATGTAACATTCAGCTATTTCGGTGTACAGCCTGTGGTTTTTCGGGTCGTTTTTAAGAAGTCCTTTAAGACTGTCAATTGCGTCCTGGTAATTGCCTCTGTTCTTGTTGATCAGGGCAAGTCCGAGGATTGCATATACGTCAAATTCAATGTTCAGGGCCTTGCGGTAGTATTCCTCGGCCATGTCGTACTCTTCCATGTGCCTGTAGGCATCGCCGGCGCGGGTAAGAATGACTTTGTTGCGCGGGTCCATTTCAAGAATTCTGTTCCAGTATTTAAGAGACAGTTCCTGCTTGTTCAGTCCCCTGAAACAATCTGCAAGCCCGAATAATGCATAGAAATTGTTAGGTTCTATATCAAGCGCGCGTTCAAAGTATTTTACGCCTTTTTCAAAAGTTTTCATTTTTCTGTGGCAGTTGCCGAGAGAAGTAAGGACCCTGATATCAACAC
>CAZKOK010000414.1:0-4192 GCA_964554355.1 uncultured Spirochaetia bacterium
AATGATAAAAAGAAAAAATAAATCAACACTTAAAGAAAAACACTAACACAACAAGAAAATAAAACCATATAATTATTATAACATATAAAAAACCTGAATCCCGGCCTGCTTGGATCTTACGCCCGTTTTAAAAGAGAGTTTTCAGGAAATATTGGTGATTATGAATTCAGCGATAACTTTGTTATCAGGCAGCTTAATGAAAAAATCCGTCCTTTTGTTCTCCGCAGGAAAAAAGAAGATGTCGCCGCAGATCTGCCGGGAAAGGAGATAATTCCTCTTTTCCTGGAAATGAAAGATGATCAGAAAGCATTTTATAATGAACTGAAAAACCATTTTAAAATTGAACTTGCAAAGTCGCTTGATAATTTCGATAGCGGTGAATATCTGATAAAACTCCTTCAGGGATTGATGCGTCTGCGCCAGGGCGCATGTCTTCCGGAAATAATCAGCTGCGAATTCAAAAGTATCAGCAGTATCAAAATGACAGCTCTGCAGGAAATACTCGATGACATTCTTTCCGAAAATCACAGGATTCTTCTTTTCTCGCAGTTCACTTCCATACTTGCCTGCATAAAAGAATTTCTTGATAAAAGGAAATTCAGATACTGTTATCTCGACGGAAACACCCGTGAACGCGAAGCAGTAATCAATGATTTCCAGAATAATCCTGAAAAAAGAATTTTCCTTATAAGCCTGAAAGCCGGAGGAGTCGGTATAAACCTCACAGCGGCTGATTATGTAATACTGTTTGATCCATGGTGGAATCCTGCCGTTGAAAACCAGGCTATTGACAGGGCCCACCGCATCGGGCAGGATAAAAAAGTCATAGTATTGAAGCTGATTGTTAAAAATACGATAGAAGAGAAGATGCTTTTGCTTCAGGAGAAGAAACAGGAACTGGCAGACAGGCTAATTAATGAAGACAAAGGAATACTGAAAACCATTACAAGAGAGGATTTTGATTTTCTGATGGAATAAATCATGAAATATGGTTTTTTCCTATGATATGTAACAAAGTTCAATACCTGGCTGAACCTGGCCGGGTTTAATATTGTTTTTTTATTTTTATGGGATATATTACTTGTTTAATGGAATATGACTTATGTTTCATATGTAAGAAAATAATAGTCTGTATCATAAGTTGAAAAAATGAAAAACCAATATTTATAATAACAGTTTTATTAATTGCTGCAGGTTTGAATTTATTTGCAGATGACAATGAACCGGCTGCTGATATTCCTGCTGAAGACCTGATCAAACTCAAGATTCCTATAGAGCTTGGTTACAGTCACAGGTTTTAAATCGGAAATTCCGTGGTTTTTATAATTTAACCATGGCTGTTCGCTTTTCCAAAAATCAGGAGTTAACAAAACCGTCCTTTTCAGGACGGTTTTGTTTTGCCTGTTAATCAGGATATTATCAGCATGAAGCTGCCAGTATTTCAGCGGTTTCGTCAATTTCGTTTTTGATCCTCCTGGATCTGTCTGCTGGATTTGAATAATAACCGATAACCTTCCGGAGGCCATCGATAAGGCTTATACGTGGTCTCCAGTTCAATTCCCTGCTTGTCCGGGAGCAATTCAACGCCTGAACCCTGTTCTCTCCGGGAGCGTATCTTTCCGCATCGCTTTTTCTTATTTTGGCCCCCGTAAGTCCGGCTATCATTTCACCCAGCTGCTGAATGGTTACATAAGGTTTGCCGGTTTTGCCGTATTTTTCGATAGCAAAATGGTAGATGCTTAATTCCTCAGCCTCTCTACTACAGCAGTGAAAAACGGCTTTCAGATATCCGGTTATTACATCACTCAGATAGATGAATTGCCTCACATTTAAAAGGCAGTCAAGACGAATACAGCCGTCATTCAGGGCAGAATTTATGAATACGGGGATGACCCGGCGTTCGCATGTATCGCCGTAACCGAAGCAGTTTGCAGCCCTGGTTATTATTATCTTCCCCACATCCTCATACTGTTTTCTGTAAGTCCGTATTCCAAGTTCCATCATCGATTTTGATGTGTCGTAAACGCCGTTAAATGAAACTGTTTCATCTTCGGGGAATCCTTTCGGAGGCACATCCCGGTTCCCGAAAACATGATCCGTTGATACAAACAGCAAGGCTGGTCTGACATTCAGGCGCCTGCAGGCATCGATTATATTCATTGGGCCCATGACATTCACTGAAAAGGCAGTTTGCGGGCTTCTCTGTGCTGCGGTAATCTGGGCCACGGCGGCCATATTAATAATAATATCCGGTTTTACCTTGTTGATGACATTCTGTATCGAATCGTAATCACTAAGATCACAGTAATAATTGGGAGTCTTTTCAATAAGGTCAATCTGAGTGAGAAGACTCTGGGGATGCTGATGATGCCGTATCACGAGATGAACTTCAGCTCCCATTCTGTGAAGAACGGCACTCAACATACTGCCTTTGAAACCACCTGCTCCGAATACGAGAATTCTGCTGTCTCTGAAAAAGCACATATTATATCTCCTTTTTTCATGTAATTTATTCCGTATCGGCCGCTATCGAAATATATAATAATTGTACTGCTGCAACATAATGTCGGGGAAGCTATTCTTGGGGTAAGCTTTATCTTCAGGTGTCGGCAAACGCAAACCGGATTACATCCCCGAGGGGGCACCCGGAAGATAATCATGGGTACGCCGGGGGTATTTATGGGGTATACTGTTTCAATAAACGTTGTAATGCAGAAACAACCAATATATCATATGAAACAGTTGACAAATATAGAGGTGAAAAATGAATTTGGGAACATACTTAATTCAGAAAGGAATCACAGCCAAATATTTGCAGAAATGCGTATCTCGGATCTTCGAGAGCAAGGGAAACGAAAGCCATCTGGAACTATCTGACAATTTGAACGTTTCTGTAGATGCCGTTAAAAACTATATAAGAAGGATAAACCAGGCGCTATGCATCCAGAGTTCCTCCAAAGAAGAAATTTATCAGCATATAAAGAAAGAACTGGAAAGCGGTATTATTTACTTTGGGTATATTTACTATATGGAAAACAAAGAGGAAATAATCATCGTGGAAAACGACGCGGTCATCAAGCCTTCGTTTCTTCTTACCGAGAATAATGATATTATCGATGTAGATGCACTGGACTATATAACGGAAGAAGAAAGGAAAAACCGTATTGATATACAATACATAGTGAGAAGATACATGGATACGGTGCTCGGATGTTCGGAGTATCAATTCATACCGGAAATACAGGTATATGATTCAAATGACAATTTTCGGGAGCTGCCTTACAGACTGTTCAAAGTAAAACTGAACAGTAAGATAGAACTACCTTCAGGATCCGGTCTGGAATACATGCAGAAAAAATTCATTTCATATTTATGGAACAGAAAATCCAACAACTGCAATCCGCATCCTCCGTACATAAACGAGTGCATTATGCAGAACCGGATAGAAAAGAACCAAAACAAAACGATCATGTACGGAGTGGACTGCATAATATTCTGTTTTGAAAATGATCACGATTCCAAAATGGATTCGGATTATAAAAAGGAAAATCTAAGGCTGTTCACTATCCGCAGAAAAGAAACATACAAAGGATGCAGCGGGGGAAAAATCGAGGTTGACGGATTTGAATATGTCAAGGGAAGCATACGATATTTTGAAAACGAATATGAAAGCGCGATCAGGGAAATAGGTGAGGAATCGGGAATAAATCCCGAGGATTTGATCTATCTTGAAACGCTGAATGACAAATGGAATATCATTGACGTACGGGAAAGGGAAAAACCGTATACTGATATTAAAGTAAAATGCCTGGTTTTTTATTTCAAGGGCGATATGGATGTTTATCCAATAACATCTGACAGCAAACATACAGAATATAAATTCATGTCGTTTGATGAGGCAAAATACAGATTCAGGGATTTCAGCCTGATCAATTCCTACGCTCCGTCTTTCCTAGACATGTTTCTTGACAAATTTTCATTCATTACAAAATACCTTCAGGAACATCTGGATCATTATTACAACAGGTTCAGCATAAACCAGGTTTTTCAGATTACGCAGAATTGCGAATTCAATTGTCCCATTTGCCACGGGCTGACAAACCGGAGTTCCTCTCTGGATATAAATACAATTAAAAATAAAGTGATTTTCCCTTTAAAGGAATACGGAGTCAGGAGAATTACCATTACCGGA
>CAZKOK010000415.1:0-4185 GCA_964554355.1 uncultured Spirochaetia bacterium
CAAATTCAGAATAAAGCAATTACACGGCTCAGGAATGTCAATCTGATTCAGGAATTGAAGGATGTAGTCTGATTCTTTCCAATAAAGCATCTTTTTGCATATTTTTTAACAGAAGTATGGCATTTGCATTTTTGCTTTACTATACTTATTATTAATTTGGAAAACGGGATGGAGATAATATGGGAAAGAAAGTTTTGGTAGTTGATGATTCAAAAGCCATCCGCCAGAGTATCAGTTTTGTACTCGATCAGAATGGTTATAAGGTTCTGGAAGGAGCAGACGGACTTGAGGGACTCGATAGGCTTAATTCCGGCAAGGTTGACCTGATTATTACCGACATAAACATGCCGAATCTCGACGGAATAGCATTTATAAAAAAAGTCCGCGAGCGCGACGAAAGCAAATACACACCAATACTTGTCCTTACAACCGAATCCCAGAAGACAATCATGGACGAAGGCAAAGCCGCCGGAGCCACCGGCTGGATAGTAAAACCCTTCAGCACAGATAAATTGCTTGATGCAGTGAAAAAAGTCTGCGGATAGCAGACATAAACAAGAGAGAAGAATAAAAGGCCGGCTGAGAAATCAGACGGCTTTTTCGTTTGTGAAAAGGGATAGGGAAGTTGACAAAGATAAAACAGTATATAGAATGAAATGGCCCAGCAGCAAATATCCACAAACCGGAGCAGGTAATGCATGATTATGTAGAAAAAAAGAGACTGGTTATTCTTCAGATTATCAACAATTATTCCAGACCGATCGGCAGCCAGGAGATTTCAGTTCAGCTGAAAAAGATGGGCTATGACATAAGTGAAAGGACAGTCCGATTTCATCTTACGGCAATGGATAAAGATGGCTTTACAAAATACCTGTATAAAAAAGGCCGGATAATCACTGAAAACGGAAGAAAAGAACTTTCAAAAGCAAGAATATATGAAAAGATTGGTTTTCTTACAGCAAAAATCGATCAGATGACCTATATGATGAATTTTAATCTGGACACCAGGAAAGGAACGGTCCTTCTTAACTCCAGCATTCTGAAAAAAGAATATCTGCGGCAGGCCTGCCCGCTTATTAAAAAGGTTTTTGAGCACGGGCTTGCCATGGGAAACCTGATGACTATTCTTACCCAGGAAAATGCACCGCAGGGAATCATTATTCCGGAAGATTCCGTAGGCATCGGCACTATTTGTTCCATTACTATAAACGGTATTTTATTAACGCATGGAATTCCGACGCGATCAAGGTTCGGCGGGCTTCTGGAACTGGAAAACGGGGAGCCGGTACGGTTTGTGGCCCTGATTAATTATGACGGAACAAGCCTTGACCCGCTTGAAATTTTTATCAAAAGCGGCATGACGAATTACAGGGGAGCGACAGCAACGGGCGACGGACTTATAGGTGCAAGTTTCAGGGAACTGCCCCTGGAAAGCCGTGAAAAGGTAATTGCTCTCGCGGAGAAGCTGAAAAAAATCGATATGGGCGGATTTTACAGAATCGGATATCCTGAAAATGCATTATGCGGGATACCGGTCAATAACGGGACTTTCGGTTCAATAATAATCGGCGGATTAAATCCTGTTGCACTGCTTGTGGAATCAGGCATACCGGTCGATTCCAAAGCCCTTTCGACACTGATTGATTTTAAGGAACTTTTTCATTTCTGTGAACTTGATGATAAAATCAGTGAACTGGGGTTTTAAATACAGGAAAAAAACCCGGTCTGGAAATCAAACCGGGTATTCGGATTCTGTTTAAATTATACAAGACCCTGATCAATCATTGAATCGGCAACTTTTACAAAACCTGCAATATTTGCACCCTTAACATAGTTGATAAATCCATCTTTTTCTGTTCCGTATTTTTCACAGGATTTATGAATTTCCTTCATTATGTTATGGAGCTTCTGTTCTACTTCTTCCCTGCTCCAGGAAAGGTGCTGGCTGTTCTGTGACATTTCGAGACCGCTTGTGGCAACACCGCCTGCATTGGCTGCTTTTCCGGGACCATAAGCAATTTTTGCCTTCAGGAAAACTTTAATTGCTTCAGGAGTTGAGGGCATATTTGCTCCTTCACTTACGCAGATACATCCGTTTTTGACGAGGGTCTGAGCTTCTTCGCCGGATATTTCATTCTGTGTTGCGCTCGGGAAGGCAACATCGCACTTAACGCCCCAGGGCCTTTTGCCGTCAAGATATCCACATTTATATTTGTCAGCGTATTCCTTGATTCTTCCGCGTTTGATATTTTTCAGTTCCATTACAAATGCAAGTTTTTCCGCTGTAATACCTGCAGGATCATGGATGGATCCGTTGGAATCAGACAGGGTTACACATTTTCCGCCAAGCTGGTTCACTTTTTCAACGGTATACTGGGCAACATTTCCCGAACCGGATACTGCACAGGTTTTACCTTTGATGGAATCGCCTCTGGCTTTCAGCATTTCTTCTGCAAAGAACGTAGCGCCGTAACCTGTTGCTTCCGGTCTTATAAGGCTTCCGCCCCAGGCAATACCCTTGCCGGTCAATACACCGGTGTGTTCGTTTCTTATTCTCTTGTACTGGCCGAACATATAACCGATCTCACGACCGCCGACGCCGATGTCTCCGGCGGGAACGTCAGTGTCCGGGCCGATGTATTTGCAGAGTTCTGTCATAAAACTCTGGCAGAATTTCATTACTTCATTGTCCGATTTTCCTTTGGGATCAAAGTCCGAACCGCCCTTTCCTCCGCCCATGGGAAGGGTTGTAAGGCTGTTTTTGAAAACCTGTTCAAAGGCAAGAAATTTCAGGATACTGAGGTTTACACTTGGATGGAAACGGAGTCCGCCCTTATACGGACCAATTGCGCTGTTCATTTCAATTCTGTAACCCCGGTTTATCCGGATTTCGCCTTTGTCATTAAGCCAGGGAACCCTGAACATCAAAACTCTTTCGGGCTCCACAATTCTTTCAAGAATTTTATGTTTTTCATATTTAGGATTTTCCTTGATAAAGGGGATAAGGGTTTCCACGACTTCTTCCACAGCCTGGTGGAATTCAGACTGTCCAGGGTTATTTTTTTTCACCTGCTGCATAAAAGATTCTAACATCACACACTCCTTATATTTTTAGGGCAACTAGTTGCCGAAAAATTTATTATTTATATTACTATAAAAATACAATTTGTCAATTGAAAATTTACAGGAATTTATTATATTGCATAAATATTCCCGATTTTCTATATTTATGTATATTTATAAAATATCAGCATAAAACATGTCAGATATTCTGTATGAATCATGTATATTTATTCAGTTTAGTTTCATTAACGAAATAAACCATATCAGTATTCCGGGACCGGCTGTTAAGGCAATTCTTGCCGTCAAAACTGCCAGATTATGAGTGCAATTTAGATAATCAGTGCGGCAGATTGCCGCAAAATGGACTTATATAGGGTAAATTATGAACACCGCCAGTTTCAGGGTTGAAGAATATTAATAAAGATATTTATTTATCTGCAAGATATTTGTCAATTTCAGCTGCAGCAGTTCGCCCGTGGTAAATGGCTCTTACTACCCAGGATGCGCCGATTGCCGCATCACCGGCCGAGAAAATGCCGGGAACAGTCGTTGCATATGCAGAATCGGTTTTAATATTTCTGCGGTCATTGTATTCAACACCGAGTTCTTCAAGAAGCCTTGAATGTTCAACATGAACAAAGCCCATTGCAAGAAGAACAAGATCAACTTTAAGCTGAAATTCGCTTCCGGGGATTTCTTTCATTACGAATTTGCCGTTTATATCTTTTGACCATTCAACCCTGTTGAACAGCGCCTTGCTGACATATATTCCGGATCCTTCAAGTTTTGTGGTCTGTATACTCCAGTCTCTTTCACAGCCTTCCTCATGAGCGGAAGACGTCCTGAAAATATTCGGGAATTCAGGCCACTGGGGATTCCAGGTCTTGTCCCATTTCATGGGCATGGGCAGAATTTCATACTGGTATATTTTCTTTGCTCCCTGCCGGTTTGCTGTTCCGATACAGTCTGAACCGGTATCGCCGCCGCCGATTACAAGAACGGTCCTGTTTTTTGCATTAATCGGTTTTTCATTGAACTTTTCGCCGCTTATGTTCCTGTTGGACTGGCCGAGATATTCCATGGCAAAATGAACGCCTTCAAGGCCGCGGCCGGGAACAACAA
>CAZKOK010000416.1:0-4160 GCA_964554355.1 uncultured Spirochaetia bacterium
CAACTTGCTGCTGGGCAATCGTCAGGAATCCCCTTCTGTTATAGACTCCTGTCAGCTGGTCCATAACAGAAAGTTCCGCAAGTTTTTCACTGGTTTGTTTAACCCTGATCAGGGCCTGTTCCAGTTCCTGTGTCCTTTCCTCGACTTTCTTCTCCAGCTTCATGGCATACTGTTTTGCAGCTTCAATAAGTCTTGCCCCTTTCAGTGCACCGGAAAGATGGTCCCGGAGAACTTCGAGTACCGACAAATCTTTTGACCCTGTATCAGATACGAAAAAACCTATATCTTCGTTTCTGTAATACAATGGCAATACGATTTTTTGGTAAGGACGACTGAACGATCCGATTTTTCCTTCGATAAGCCAATCTGAAGGGTATTTTTGGCTTTTGTTCTCTTTGGTGGAGTAAAATGTCATTGAATTATCGGAATCAATATATTTTGCAAGGGTAAAATCTTCTATATCAAACAGTCTCAGAGATTCCTCCAGTGCCTTGCGTATTTCTATTTCTTCAAATGTCCCTATAATATTTCGCGCTATGATATGTAAAGTCGAATCCAGTTCATTGCGCTCGGCAATTGTTGGCTCTGTAGACAGCAGGTTATCTGTACTTTTAGTATTTATTTCATTTATTTGTTTTTCCGGGCATCCGCATGACTGTCTGATGATAATTTGTGCAGGAAGACGGATATTGCATGGTTTGCTGTCCCCTGATAACAGTCTGGAAGCAAATTCACTGACAGCTGTGTATCCGAGTTTTTCTGCGGGTTGATTTACTGTTGTTAATTCCGGTTTGTGACTTCTGGCACTGGCAAGATCATCAAACCCTCCGATACTTATATCTTCGGGAATCCGGTACCCTCTTTTCTGCAGTTCTTTCATGGCATAAAGGGCCATATGATCATTGGCCCCGACAAGAGCATCCATTTCAATTTTTCTCTTATCGATGAAATACCGAATGGCAGAAATTCCTTCTTCCCTGATAAAATTACCGTTGTAAATATATTTTTCATCAAAAGGGATATTATGGGATTCGAGTGCTTTTTTATATGCTGAAAACCGGTCATCCGCTTCCTGTACCCCCGGAGTTCCTCTTATAAATGCAATCCGTTTTCTATTATGCGTTTCTATAAGATGAGATACTATATCGTACATTCCCGATGAATTATCAACATTGAAACTATTCCCTCCGGGAACTTCAATCCCTATATGTGCTGAGGGAATTTTACCGTATCTTTCCATATATTCAAGAAATTCATCCAAGCCTACAAAATTGGAGATTGATGATGAAGTATATATTATTCCCTGAAAATCGTCAGGGTTTATCAGTGTAAGCAGTCTGTTGCGATTACTTGTGTATAAAATCGTGCTTTTCAGGGCCCCGACTCCATAGAAAATAATGGATATTCCAATTTCCCTGGCAGCAGTCAAGGCTCCGCGACAGATACTTAAGCTATATTCGTTATGAAGATCATTTAATAAAAAAGCTATTGTCATATCTTTGTGAGCCATCATACAGTAATTTTAAGGTAGAAAATTAGTTATGGCAAATATTTCCTGTATGGTTTATTTCATTGAAATTTGTATTTATATAATGAATTACTGATACTAACGGATTACGATAGTATCATTCAGGAACAAAAATACTGAAAAAATCTGGTATGGATTCAGAGTCAGAAACCCGGGAGAAGGAAATTAAGGATGCTGAATAATTCCGGGAGCCTGAACGATTTAAAGCTTTTTCCTTCAAGCCGACTTTAGTCATTGAAGGGAGATGGAAAAGGACAATTTCCCATAAGGATTAATGATCAATGGAGAATATGCTTTCAAAATGATTAAATAGCGACTGTGAAGATGTTGAAATTGTGGACTATCATGCATAGGAGTAGAAATATGGAAAAACGATTACCAGACATTCACCCTGGCGAAATCCTGCTTGAGGAGTTTCTTAAGCCGATGAATATTTCTGCATACCGCCTCTCCAAAGAAACACATTTGGCACAAACAGGAATATCATAAATAATAAATGGGAAAAAAGTATAACAGCTGGCACAGCATTACGGTTTTCAAAATTCTTCGGAAATTCAGCAGAGTTCTGGATGGGGCTGCAGGATGATTATGACCTTGAGAATGAAAAGAATAAAATAAAGGAAGAATTAAGCAGCATTAATCCTGTGGCTGAAACTGGATTATATAATGCTGTGCGGAACTGATAATTCTCCGTAGAACAATCGCATGAACCATATTTTGGCTATGCAAAAAATAGATATTTTACAATTGATGAATTGGGGACTTGTCCGTTGGATTTCCATCCGTATTTGCACTTCTGGAACGAATTCGGGAATTTGAAAAAATCTTTTAAAAAATATGATCTGGAAGGATCTGAAGAATTATTAGGAAGCTGGTGGCCTGCAGAGTTTATGAGTTCGGGAACATTTCGTTTTTTACCCAATTTTCTATTTATTTATTTTACCTATATACATACTTCAGAAAAAAGTACTTTATACTACATAATAGGAAAATGGGAAATTACTGAAGGGGATGTTTCCGTTGAAATATATGGTTACATTATTGAATATGGCAGTAAGAAAACCAGACAGTATAAATATTTAAAGTGTAAACCGTATAAAACCAGACTTATAAATATCGATCATCTTGTTAATATGGGTTATTCAAAAAGGAAATTTGCATACTTACCATTGCCTGAAGAGATTTCAGGCATAATCAGTAATGAGGATATCAGGGAGAATAATGAAGCCAGCTACAGATTCCGGGTATTGTATTCAGTTGCCCTAAATACATCCAATTTTCCTAATGATAAAGTTTTTTGGGAGCTCGGGATTGTTCCGGATCTCGCCCAAAAGGATTATTCAGCAATGGACCTTATTGATGATGGTGCTTTATTAATAGAATTGCTGTCCGAAGCTAATCTGTTTTAATTTTTACATTCCAGGCTGTCATTGCGTGAAGCCCCGAACCAGCCATCACGCAAATACCGATTTCCCGGAAACCCGTCCCGCCTCCATCCCGCCAAAAACCCGTAGCGCCGCCCGCCCCCGCAGCGTTCTCCGCATGAGGAATTCCCGGAGCCCCCTTTCATTTTCCCAAAAACCGCAGTAAAATCACCTTATCACAGAAAAAGGAGATAGCCATGGCATCCATCAGGATCCGGCCTTCCGAAAGCCTGGGCGGTTATTTTATCCCGGGCGAATACCTTCCCAGGGGAAAAGACCAGTACTGGCTTCGCAATCAGCAGAACAGGCAGCCCGCCGGCAAGTGGCGGCAGCTTACTGAAGAAGAGATTACGCGGCTTGAACAGAACGGTAACCGCGCGGCCGACTGGACAAAAGTTCTTGTCGGCAAAAACTTTAATGCGTCCCAGGTTAAAAATAACCGTTTCTACGGTCTTGTGCGCATCGGCGCGGTGGAAGATCTTGTGCTTGAGTATCATGAGCTTAAGCTTCCGGTCGGGATTACCAACAGCCTGATTGTCTCCTGTGATATCGGCGACAATGCCGCAATCCACAATGTACATTATCTTGCCCACTACATAATCGGCGACTATTGCATCCTTTTCAATATTGATGAAATGCATACCACAAACCATGCGAAATTCGGCAACGGGATAGTAAAAGAGGGTGAAGATGAAAAAGTGCGGATTACACTCGATGTAATGAACGAGGCAGGCTGCCGCAGCATCCTTCCGTTTGACGGGATAATCCCGGCTGACGCCTATATCTGGGCAAAATACCGCGACGATGCAAAACTTCAGCAAAAATTGAAAGACATCACCCGGGAACGATTCGATCCGAAACGCGGCTATTACGGTACCGTGAACAAACTTTCGGTAATAAAAAACTGCAGGATACTCAAGGACGTGAAAGTCGGCGAAGCCGCCTATATAAAAGGTGCCAACAAACTCAAGAACCTTACAATAAATTCAAGTGAGGATGAACAGACACAGATCGGTGAAGGGGTTGAACTTGTCAACGGAATAATCGGATACGGATGTCATGTGTTTTACGGCGTTAAGGCTGTCCGTTTTGTGCTTGGAGACAATTCAAGCCTTAAATACGGCGCAAAGCTTATTCATTCCTTTCTGGGTGAAAATTCGACTGTTTCATGCTGTGAAGTGCTCAATAACCTGATTTTCCCGGCCCAT
>CAZKOK010000417.1:0-4154 GCA_964554355.1 uncultured Spirochaetia bacterium
CCCGGACATTGTGGTCGGTTATCAGAACGCCGATGCCTTTTTTTGACAGCTGGGCAACTATTTTCTTGATTTCGGCCACTGCAATCGGGTCGATGCCGGCGAAGGGTTCGTCAAGAAGCAGAAAACGGGGTTCGATTGCCAGGGCCCTTGCTATTTCGGTCCTGCGCCTTTCCCCTCCGGAAAGGGTATAGGCTTTCTGGTGGGCAATGGCCGTAATCCCGAGTTCTTCCAGAAGTATGTCAAGATTGTCTTTTCTTTCCTTCGAAGTCAGATCGCGGCGTGTTTCAAGCACCGCCCAGATGTTCTGCTGGACAGTAAGCTTGCGGAACACCGAAGGCTCCTGGGGCAGATAACTTATTCCCTGTCTGGCCCTTTTATACATGGCCAGATGTGTGATTTCCTTATTATTGAGGAAGATGCTTCCGTAAGTGGGTTTGACAAAACCGACAATCATGTAAAAGACAGTGGTTTTTCCGGCACCATTAGGGCCCAAAAGGCCAACGATCTCACCGCTGTCCATACTGAAATTCACATCACGGACCGCTTTCTTTTTACCGAAGTGTTTTTTAAGGTTTTTTACCTGAAGGACTGAAGCATCGTATTCCTTTTTCATCCGCCGCCTTCGCTGCTGTTTTCCTGCCCCTCATCCCGGGGTGCCGCCTGGTCAGGTTCGCTGCCGGGTTCTGCTGTTTCTTCTTCCTCTTCAGGCTGAATGGTCCCGGAGACATTGCCTATGAGTTCTATCTCATCATTATCTATATTGTAAATTACCCTGAAAGCAGACATTTCATTCCCGTCTTTATATATCACAGGATTTCCGGTAAGCTCAAATATTCCCTCATTATGGTCAAAACGGGCAAATTCCGAACGGCAGACAACAGTGTCGCGGAAAATACGCACATTTATTGACATGTAAGTGATTTTTTCCTGCCTCTGGTCCAGAAGATAGCCGGAGCGGGTGACAACTTCATTTTTTTTGTCATACAGCTCGGACCAGGTTTCGATTCTTATAATGTCTTTGTCGGTATCAAAAAAGAGTTTTTCACATGTTATTTCTATTTCCCGGTCCATGTCCTCGGCCTTGACGTTTCCCGTGCATATCGTAAACTGCAGGTCGTTGCCGAAACGCCTTATTTCATCGGCCGTGATTTTTAGGGTTTCCGAAGTTATCCGGGCATGGCCGGTCAGGATAAATTCCTTCTTGCCCCTGGGCATTACCATTTTTGATGAATCACTTTTAAAAACGAATGACTCTTTTGCTGAAAGGAGTGAAGTGACAAAAATGAATATCAGAACAGCAATGACTTTCCTATTCTTCCGATTCATACGATCCTTCAACATTTTTGTCATAGGTGAAAGTCATGGTTTTCATATTTCCCCTGAAACCTGTGCCGGAAATTCTTGTCCCTTCATCGGTTTTGATTCTGACTGTGTCATCAGTGCTGCCGGTCAGGGTCTTCTGGTCCTCATCCCAGAAAAGATATTCGCACCACAGCCAGGCCTCTTCCTCCTTTGAATAAAACTCGATGGAGCCTGAAATCTCCGCATCTTCGGTGTCGGTATATAGAACTGCGCTGTCTCCTGTGCCGTGCCTTATTATTTCAAGGTCCTTGCCGAATTCTTCAAAATAGATATCAGTCATTACCGTTTTTGCAAGTTTCTCATAGGTCTTTGCTTCGGCCGCTTCTATCCTGAAAGCGGGAGATCCTCCGGATACGGCTACATGTCTGAAATTATTGATAATTGTATTCGGAACATCCTGGTTCAGCTCACCTGAAGAGCTGGCCTGGGAATAATCGAGTGTACAGGAAAATAAAAATAGCGAAATGAGTAAAACAGAAAGATATACAAGACTGATCTGCTTCATATTATGGCAATTATCGGCATCTTGGCCTGAAATGTCAACGTGTCTGCGCATTGATATGCGTAATAGCAGAAAACCGCCGGGCAGGCCGCCTACATTATCCGGGTTTCCGAACGCTGGCTGTTAATGAATATTATTTCCTCTACCGCCCCGGTTTTTTCCTTTACATACCAGTCCTTTTCCCGGGATTCTTCAAGGACCCTTCCCAGAGCGTACACCGGGGCATTTGCCCGGATAGCCATGGCGATACCGTCACTCGGTCTTACTTCCATTGAGTAGTTCTTAAGGCCCTTTCGATAATAGATTCTGGCCATAACGTTATCCTGAATTATGTCATAAATGATCAGCTTGTTAATTTCAAAATTGTGTTTTCTGAAGAACTCCGAAAGCAGGTCATGGGTAAGGGGACGGGGCGGATGCACGCCTTCAATTTCTATTATTATCGCGCTGGCTTCGAAAGGTCCGATAGGCAGCGGCAGAATATGCTTGTTATCTGAAGACTGGAGTACAACAATGGGCAACTCGGTTTCTTTGTCCAGTGCAATACCCTTTATATCAAGTTTTACAGTTTCTTCTTTCATATAAGCCAATATAGCACAGAATAATCAAAAATCACCTTTTATAATAATGAAATTTGCTGTAACCGGGAAAAAAACAGCTATTCTGAATTTAAAAAAACTGCATCAGTTGACTTCATTCTCTGCAGGAAATACACTTAAATTGGACATGAATATATGACACAGAATTTTTTATCAAATGACTATTTCTCAAAATTCAGGGACCTGATATACAATCATTCGGGAATTCACTTCTCGGACACAAACAGGACAATACTCGAGAGCAGACTGAAGGAGAGGCTTCGGGTCTCCGGAATAGAGCATCTGGCGGAATATTATTCACTTATTCTGAAGAATGAAGGCGAACTTAAAATACTGCTTGATTCGGTTACTACAAATCTTACCAGATTTTTCAGGAACACCTCGCATTTTCGGACCTTTGAGAATTATGTGATTCCCGACCTTGTAAACAGCAAGCGGGCTTCCGGAAACAATAAAATCAAGCTCTGGAGTGCCGGCTGTTCCACCGGAGAAGAGCCGTATTCCCTGGCTATTTCCCTTAAGGAAATACTGCCGCCGGATTTCCAGATCGAAATTACCGCATCCGACTTAAGCCTGAAAAGCCTGCTGACCGCAAAGGAAGGCTTTTATCCTGACACGAGGATAGGCGGTGTTCCGGAAAAGCATCTGAAGAAATATTTTGAAATTACCGGAAACGGAGTCAGAATCAGGGACGAAATAAAGTCGCTGATCAAATTCGACTACCATAATCTTAAATTCGATTCAGGACTCAAGGACCAGGATGTTATCTTCTGCAGAAATGTGATTATCTATTTTGATGAGCAGGCGCAGCAGAACGTTATTAATAAATTTTACGATGTGCTGAACAATCATTCATATCTTTTTATCGGGCATTCAGAATCGCTGTTCGGAATGAACACAAAATTTGAATTCCTTAAAACGGACTGGGCATGCATTTATTCAAAAATCAGGGATTAAAGGAAAGCCGGGCATAATGGATAAGAAAATAGCTGTATTGATATGTGACGATTCTGCACTGATGAGAAAGCTTATCGGAAAAATAATCGAATCATCCACTGATATGGAAGTAGTCGGCACAGCCATGAACGGAGAGTTCGCCCTTCAGAAAATACCGCGCCTTAAGCCTGATGTAATTGTACTGGACCTGGAAATGCCCCAGATGAACGGAATTGAATTTCTTAAGGAAAGGAAAAAACTTGGAATTGAAATTCCGGTTGTCATCCTTTCATCAATTGCCAGAAGGGGCGCCAAAATTACCATGGAAGCCCTGGACCTCGGGGCATCCGATTTTATAATGAAGCCTTCAGGCTCCATTTCGGAAGACATTCATATTGTCGGTGACAAGATAATTAATACAGTAAGGGCATATGCGGTCCAGTACCTGAAAAAGAAAGGTGAAAAGCCGGAAGAATACAAGGAACCTGAATACGTATATAAGCCTAAACCGGCAGAACCCCGGCCCGATCTGAGGCAGCGCATTAATCCTGTAGCCGAACTGCCGGCCATGCCGGAAATCGTAAACCTTCAGCCCCACAGGGGTCCTGTTGAAGTGGTGGCAATAGGGATATCGACAGGAGGACCCAATGCGCTGCGTAAAGTACTTGCAGCCCTTGACGGCGGTTTAAGTATCCCGATACTCATTGTGCAGCATATGCCTGCAGGATTCACCAATGAGTTTGCAAAAAGCCTGG
>CAZKOK010000418.1:0-4150 GCA_964554355.1 uncultured Spirochaetia bacterium
TGTTCTATTGCGACAAGAACGGTTGGACCTGTGCCTGTTTTACCGGCTGCTTTGGACATATCTTCCTCCCTGGCAACAGACGGAGTCTGTCCCCAATACATATGGAATATTAAGGCAGGGAACGATTCATATCAAGTCAAGGCTGTATTTTAAGCAATAATGAGAAGGAAAGAACCGGATTCTGAAAGAAAAAACCGGAAGCATCTGTTAGGACCCCTCCTTTTTATGCAAGGCATCATCTGTAAACGGGTAGAAATTTCTTCCCGGACAAATAATTATTCCGGCTTCTGCAGAACCCGGATTCTTTCCAGTAATATTTTACAAATTGAATCTTTTTAATTCCCGGTTAAAGCAACTGCAGGCGTCTCGGCATTGGCCAGAATTACCGCAGATGTGCAGATGGTTGTTACATATTTCCCTTTTTTTATGAAATTCCTGCACGAGTATAATCATGTAAGACGAGTTTAATCAGGATATATCGAGGAATGAAATGTAATTCTGCAAAAAGATTCTGCAAATCTGCAATTTTACCATTTAGAATCTTTAAAGTATGAAAACAATGATTTTTTTCCGGAATCAGGTTAAAATAAGCCACGATGCTTAAAGATCTGATTTTCTTTTATTTCCTGATCTCATATTCTATCGGAATCGTAGCACTGATCTTTTCGGTATATCTGTGCAGGGCCGGAAAATCCGGGCTTTATGTCAGATATTTCTTTATTGTCCTGAGTCTGTTTATTGTAATGGTATTCGGGACAGTCTCCAATTATTTCGACTGGAACCAGAAGACCATCCATATTTTCAGAATACTTCAGTTTATCATGTACCTGTGTCCGGTTATGCTGGTTTATCTGCTGCCGGATTTTTTTAGCCGTCTTTTCAATATTTCATATAAAAGGTTTTTCGGCATTTTATGCTTCTTTGTTTCAGCAGGGCTGATAATTGTGCTTAGTGTATGCCGGGCGCTGGACCGGATGGACCTGGCTCATCTTTTTATAATGTCGTTTCTGGGCGCTGCGGCAGTCTACAGCGTGGCCGTAAGTTTTATCTTTTTCAGGAAGGTCTGGTCTGAGCCGTTTTTTTCATTCTTCCGGCAGGTTACCGTAATTGCTGTGTTTTTTCTTCCATCGTTTATATTACTGGATTTTTATCCGCTCAAAGCACTGGACTTTCTAGATGTGAAAGGTCCGTTAAGCCTTCCGCTTTTTTACGCTGTCTGGAATATTATTTTTATCATACAGGCTTTGAAATATATCATGAACCGGAGGGGCACGGTTCCTGAAATTCCGGATTCATTTCTGGAATGATATGGAATATCAAAACGCGAGGCTGAAATTCTAAAACTCCTTCTTGATGGATTAAGCTACAGGGAAATAATGGAAAAACTGTTTATTTCAATGCCGACTGTAAAAACCCATGTCAGCAGTATTTACAAAAAGACCGGTGCAGGAAGCAAAATGAAGCTGGCCAATCTTCTCAGGGAAGAAAACTGACGATTTCATACAAATGTATGACTCATTTCTGAGGTAATGCATTAAAAATCATACAAAATCACGATTTTTTCACGGGCA
This sequence comes from uncultured Spirochaetia bacterium, assembly GCA_964554355.1. Taxonomy (GTDB): domain Bacteria; phylum Spirochaetota; class Spirochaetia; order CAZKOK01; family CAZKOK01; genus CAZKOK01. The sequence goes on from CAZKOK010000418.1 coordinate 1,572, forward strand.
TTCATGGATTACATTTTTTAAAGATTTTATTTTTAAGGCGGTGAACCATGAAGCTGTTGCTTGACAGAAAAACAATTTTGAAAAGTCTCTTTATCGGCGTCTATATGACTGTCCAGGGGATTGTTCTTCAGGTATCCAAGGGGATTCTGCTTCTTGAAAAAGACCCCCCTGTGCCGGCTTTTCTGGTTCAGGTGGTGATTTTCTACATTCTTACAGGGATGCTGTATGCATATATCTTTTTCAATATAAGGGATGCAATTCCGGGGAAAAGCCGGATCAGGCAGGGATTTAATTACGGTCTTCTGGTCTGCGGAGCGGTTGTTCTGGGGTTTATTCTCGGCATGATCGGGATGGACTTTGAAGGAGGGTTTAATCTTTTTACAAAAGCAAAGGTTGAAAACTACGCGGTTACACTTATCGACATAATAAATTATCTTGTAACTTCTCTGGTTCTCGGCAGGATTTCCGGAAAAGAGAAATTCACTCCGGGAAAGCTGAAACTGAATAAAAAGGTCTGCGTTCTATCATCCATTGCCGGGTTTTTTCTGTTTCCGCTGATCGGAGCAGGCCTTTCGCTGCTGCTTCGCCCATTAATTCCGCTGGGTCTTTCAATGCCCGCGGGTTCTGAATTGTGGTTTTATGTCGGAACATATGCTCCTCTGGCTGTCTGCGGTGCTTTTATCCCGCTCTTCTACTTAATTGCTAGAAGAATTCTGAAGGGAAGCCCCCTGAAGAAAGCATTCAGTTTTTCCGTTATTTATTACCTCGGCTACTGTGTTGTCGGATTGTTTTTCGGTCTTCCTTTCGGATTGACGATTATAACGGTAATCCATTTTCTGATCGCTCTTATCCCTACCATCTTTGCGGTTATGGGAGTTACAGAAGTGATCCTGAATAGTTTCAGTACTGGTTCTGAATATAATGCCCGAGAACTGTGTGATGAAACTGCATAGGGTAGTTCCCCTGCTGACGGCTATCCTGCTGATGAGTTCCCAGGTCCCGGAAGTCCGGACCTTTTCGGTCAGCGGGACAGTCAGCAGAATAAAGGCTGACGGGATTCTGTATGTAAGGCTGTTCAGCAGAACAGCCTTTGAAAACGAATCCGATGCTGGTTTTTCCTTTTCCAAAAGGGTTAAGAAAAAGGATGAAGATGTATCCTTTTGTTTTGAAAATGTTCCTGCCGGGATGTATGCGGTAAGATGCTTTCTGGATAAAAATGAAAACGGAATAATTGATATGGGGCTGTTCGGGCCGAAAGAGCCTTACGGTTTTTGCATGGAGAAGAGCAAGATCAGCAGGCCGCCGGAATTTAATGAATTGTCGTTCGATATAAGCGGAAATCTTGATGGAATACGGATCGTTCTTAAGTAATCTTTTTGCTGTTTTTAAGAATTTGATTACTCAGAAATATTCAGATCTGTTTCAAGTTCCTGAATAAAAAGCCTGACCATCTCCTGCTTTTTATTCCAGACTTTCCTGGCTGCTTCGGTTTTCATCGGATTGTAATTCAGGATGTTTCCGGTATTCGTTTTTATGAAAAGAAAAGGCTGTCCGCAGGTTGCAGGACAGCCTCTCAGCACCATTATTTGGGCTGTTTACCGATGTAGGCGAGAATCCCTCCATCGACATACAGCACATGTCCGTTTATGAAATCCGATGCACTTGATGCGAGGAATACAGCCGGACCCATAAGATCGTCTGTTTTCCCCCAGCGTGCAGCCGGTGTTTTTGAAATGATGAATTTATTGAACGGATGCTCCGGTGTTCTCAAGGGTGCGGTCTGGGGTGTTTCAATGTATCCGGGGCCGATTCCGTTGCACTGAATATTGTATTCGCCGTATTCGCTTGCAATATTGCGGGTAAGCATTTTTAGTCCGCCCTTGGCGGCAGCGTAAGCCGATACGGTTTCGCGGCCGAGTTCACTCATCATTGAACAGATGTTGATGATTTTGCCGGACCTTCTTTTCATCATTGAAGGCAGTACAGCCTTTGCGCAGACAAAAGGACCGTTAAGGTCAATGTCGATGACCTGACGGAATTCATCAGCTGTCATTTCATGCATTGGGATTCTTTTGATAATTCCTGCATTGTTGACAAGAATATCAATCGGACCTGCTTCCAATTCAATTTTCTTTACCAGATCATTCATCTGGTCTTCTCTGGTTACATCTGCAATATATCCGTGAACGTCTATACCTGCGTCTTTGTATGCAGCAAGTCCTTTATCAACCAGCTCCTGATTTATATCATTGAAAGTGATTTTTGCGCCGAATTTGGCAAGACCTGAAGCTATGGCAAATCCGATACCGTAGGAACCTCCGGTTACAAGAGCAACCTTACCAGTCAGATCAAAGCTTTTTTCTGAAAACATTATATTCTCCTTGTAAATAAATTCATTTTTCAGGTGAATAGTATACCCGCTTTTTCAAATAATTTCGAGTGATAAAATTATGTTTCATATTGTGAAACATAATGCAAATGGATTTCAGACAAACAAGAATATCACCAGGACTAGGAGAGTTCCCGCGGGGACTGCCGAAATTATGGTCACGATTCTGTATATCCGGATTTTTGATAAA
>CAZKOK010000419.1:0-4138 GCA_964554355.1 uncultured Spirochaetia bacterium
CCAGGCTGTCCAAATCTGTATCAGGAGGCAATAGAATGGTCACTTCCCTGCAGGGAAGCATCGGCTCGCCGGGCTTTGCCGGAAAAACCAGGGTATCGCCTTTGAAAGATGTATATCCTTCGCCGTCAAAAAAGAGATTGAAATTTGTTTCGGGCAGAGGAACAGTCAGGGTATCTGCATATATGCACAATGCAGACAGGAATAAAAAAAACGCAATAAAAAAAATCCCTTTAAAAGATTTCATTTTTACCATCCTTTTGTTTGTTCTGCCTCCCGGCTATTGCGCTGAATATTAAAGTCTGTATATTCCCGGGAATAGAGGAGTACGTCTGGATCATTTATATACCGATACATCTACTGTCTGCGTTCGGATGTGACCAGCCGAACTATTTTTTCAGGCTGATTCCCGGCTGCCGGCCGGGGAATTCCTCCATGAATTGTGGTTATTTTTTTATTCGGCATAAGCTGATTAAAAAGTCTATCCGTAAATGCAAACCTGATAAAAGAACTTAATTGTTTGCAAACAAATAATGAGAAAATAAAAAAGGAGCTTACTCATGTTAAATCAGAAAAGAAGAAATTTGTAATGCTGAAATGATTACCAGGAACGGAATAGCTGCATATAACAAGGATACAAGAGATTTTGGTCCCGGAACAGACGGCTGACCGCCGGAATATGATTCCATTGATGCAACGATTGAAGTAATCAGTAATGAATCAAACCTTTAATATTTGATAATGCTGGATGAAGTAACATTCGGTACAATCCGGGCAAGAACAAATTACATGAAATCAGAAAAAAACTGCAGCCTGAAATTATTGAATTATCATGATTGGTGAAACTCTGTTTCGTCAAACAGCTTATGGTTTCAATTGACGCAGAGGGGGTATGAATCGTGTTCTGTGACCGCACTGAATTCACAGCCCCCTCTTACGCTTACATTTCGCCTGTGCTATCCGCCTAGTTGCTGAATAAATCCGGCAAAATATCATAAATATACTGGTTCACCCAATTCCAGGCGTGAGTACCGCCGTCACTCAGGATAAAATAAAAATTACCTTTTTCTGTATCTGATGAATAAATGAAACTGTCTGTAAACTCCTTCATCGCCTCGATCTGGGGTCCCATGCCGGGATAAGCGATATCCTTATCGCCCGTAGCACAGAAGAGATAATAATCTTTCGGTGTATAGCCGGCGGCCTTCGGGACATTGGCGAGATATTCTGCTGTTTCACGGGGGCTCGGATTTCCGGACATTTGCCCTGATATCCAGGTGCCGCCGGATAAGGGAATGAAATATTTAATGTAATCAAGACAATTTATGTATACATTCCAGGTAGTTACCGATCCCATTGAAAATCCGCCGAAAGCCCTGTGTTCCCTGGAAGCGATTAAATCCTTTTCAGCTGCTGATCCGGCATATGTATTGTATTTCGTTTCAATCAGCGGAATTATAATATTGATTAATTCTTCATGAAATACTGCAGTATCATTCATTCCACCGTAAAATGTCGGTGCAACAACTATAAGCGGCTTAATATCGCCTTTTGCGATCATATTGTCTATAATTTTCTTAAGTTCATTATTCTGCCCCGGGCTGCCCAATACGGTATTTTCATTTTCACTGCCGCCGTGCATTAAATAAAGCACATTATATTTCCTGCCTGCATCGGCAGCATCATATCCATAAGGAAGATAAACATTCATTTTTTTTGTATCGGTGCCGCCATCTTTATCAGGAGCTGAGTATTTCAGGTTTTCAAGAGTCCCCTGGTTTTTATTTGCCGCCCTGTACTCATCCGGCACCGCGACGAATTCCTTGTCATTGGCTGCCGTATCGGTCAATTCCAGCAGGCTTACTGCTTTTTTCAAATTCGCATACTTTTCATCGATTTGTTCCTGGGTTACATTTTCGCCCGCAAGCACGTCTTCAGATTCTTTTATTGCATTTTTCAGTACATCCGGGTTTTTATATCGGGACAAATCAATTTTTTGGGAAATCGCGATCAACGTTTTCAAATCGTATGGATTCAATCCGCTTATTGAGGAATCTGTTTTTCCCGTTAACAATACCTCACCGAATTTACCTGTATTCATCCATGCCGTGTTGGTTGAATCAAAAACATTTATTGTGCCTGTTCTGTCTGCTCCTGTGGCATCATTAACCTGTAATTCAATTCCGCACACCTGGTTATTTGTAACAGCGTATTTGAAAGCCACTCTGGCCTCTATTAAATATCCGTCTTCTGTTTTTCGCGCAGATGTGTAAAAACGTTCAATATCCCCGACATCCACTGACTGTGTATTTTCATAATTTACACGAAAATGAAGATCATCGACTCCATACTCTTTTGTTTTCTCATTTTTCTCATCCAGGAAAATTTCCAGTGAATCCTGCATATATGGGTTTACTGATTTTACCGACAGTTTTTCATCCTTAACTTCCGCCAGGACATAAATGGCATTATCATCCCACAAAACCCTGAAGACGGCTGTCGTCTTTACATTTCTCGATATATGTCCAGGAACAATAACAGGAGCTTTCTCCCATACTTCATCCACAATGCCGTCAATCCCGGGGGATCCGAATTCAGCGGTTATCTGAAAATCCGCTTCCTTTTCCTCTGCTGTATCCGTTTTTTCAGTTGAAACAGCTTCTGTTGTGCGGGGGGAAACCGTATTGGCGCAGGACCACATAAAGAAAAATACCATAAATAAAAGCGTAAGGATATTACCGTACATTATAAGGAATTTCTGTTTTTCCTTTTTCATAAAATTTCTGCTCCTTTTTTATTGATAGCTATTGTTAAAATCCGAACAGACATGCCAGGCATGCGTATCCATACCTTCCTGCCGTTCGTAAAGACAGAATACACAAACGCTATTTACAAATCAAGGCTTTTATTTTACTTCTGCAGAATCAGGGAAATTTCATCATGACTTAACGGAAAAAGGAAAGCGGGGTATAAAACCCGGCAGGTCAGGCAAATATGATCCGCAAGAATATGGCCGGCTGCCGGAATCATCTGATTGACAGGCATCAGAACCGTCAATACTATTATGATATGATGAAAAGCTATGAAAAGACTGAAACAGGTGTAAAAGCGGCAATAAACAGCCTTCAGGTGGAAATCCGCTTTTTCAGCGCATCAACCATCCGTATTTTAAAATACCCCGAAGGGAAAGAGCCGGACAAAAAAAGCCTCTCTGTCATAAATCCGCCCCAGGCAGCGGCTTTCAGCGTAACGCAGGAAAATGAAAAACTGACTCTGAAAAGCGAGGAGCTGCTGGCGGTATTAAATTTAAAAAACGGCAGAATTTCTTTTGAATCACTAAATGGTTTTCGGCTGCTCAGCGAAAAAGTATCCGGCACAAAGTTTACAGATTTTGATGATGCGGGTGAAAAAACATACAGCAGTCTTTTGTCCTGGAAAAAGACGAATATATCTACGGCCTGGGGATTCTGCAGAACGGTAAAATGTCCAGGCACGGTATCAAGGTCCGCATGGTGCAGACCAATACACTCATTTTTATTCCTTTCTTTCAATTAAACAAAGGCTATGGCATATTCTGGGACAACTATTCGCCCACAACATTCAGCGATACTCCTGCCGGGACGACATTCATTTCCGATGTGGCTGACTGCATTGACTATTATTTTATGTTCGGCGGTAATTCCGATGGTGTCATTGCCGGCATGCGCAGCCTGACCGGTCAGGTGCCGATGTTCCCATTGTGGACTTTCGGCTACTGGCAAAGCAGGGAAAGATATAAAAGCCAGGATGAACTGACTGGAGTAGTAAAGAAATACCGCGAACTCGGTGTGCCGCTTGACGGCATTATTCAGGACTGGCGCTATTGGGGAAATAATTATTTGTGGAATGCCATGGAATTCCTGGATGAAGGATTTACAGATCCGAAAAAGATGATTGACGATGTACATGATATGAATGCACACATGATAATATCTGTCTGGAATTCGTTCGGCCCCCATACAAAACAATACAGCGAACTGGAAAGTATCGGTGCGTTATTCGATTTTAAAACATGGCCCGAATCCGGTTCCTTTATCTGGCCGCCGAATAAGGATTATCCTTCAGGTGTGCGGGTTTATGATGCATATAATCCGGCAGCACG
>CAZKOK010000420.1:0-4120 GCA_964554355.1 uncultured Spirochaetia bacterium
AAGGACTGCCCGATACAAACTCGGAAACCGTAACGGAACCTTTCCCGAGAAACTTGTCCTTTTTCAGTTTTTTATTCAGCTCTTCGACATCCAGGCAGAAACGCGAAGCCGCATATACTGCATTTTCACCTCTTTCCGGAGCTGAGCCGTGAGCCGATTTTCCGTGAAAAACAACTTCTATTTCCATTCTTCCGCGCTGACCGCGGTAGAGGTTCATGTCAGTCGGTTCAGTGCTTACCACCAGTGCGGGTTTCAGTTTCTCTTCCTCTATCAGAAATTTCCAGCAAAGCCCGTCGCAATCTTCTTCCATGACCGACCCGACACAGTAAACAGTTACATTTTCCGGTACACCAAGCTCCCTGAGGATCCTCCCGGCCGTTAAAAAAGAAGCCGCCCCTCCTTCCTGATCAACCGTGCCCCTTCCATGCACATAACCGTTTACAACAAGCCCGGAAAAGGGACCGAAAGTCCAGTTTGTCTCATTGCCGGTACCCACCGTATCCATATGCGCATCGAATGCAATGATATTTTCACCATTTCCAATCCTGCCGATCACGTTGCCCAAACCATCCGTGCGTACTTCGTCAAAACCGGCCTTTTTCATCTGCTTCTTCAGTTCGGCATTTACATCCTTTTCCTGACAACTGAGTGAAGGGATTTGCACAAGCTGAGAAAGATTTTCGGCGGTGTATGTTTTGTAAGTCTCTGCCAGTTCAAGTATTTTATCTGATGTCATGCGTTTTCCTTTTTGAACCACGAAGGGCCGCAGAGTGTTTTACTATATTTTTCCGGATTAAGAAAACAACTGCGGATTACACGGATTTCTTTATACTTTATTAACCTTTTTTTAAATCTGCGGACATTTCTTTGAAAACAGATTCCCGCCTGCGCGGGAATGACGTTTTTCCCCGATTCGTGTATTTCGTATTCCCATTCGTGTAATTCCTGGTTCAAATTAACCATCTCTTTCACCATTAAGATAAATCCCCGTAACAATTTTTTCCGGCGTAATCGGAGCGTCATATATTCCGGTTTGCGGGCTGAAGGCCTGTACTGCCGAGAGTATCGAGAAATAGGCTCCGATGCCGTACATGAAGGGGGGTTCGCCTACGGCTTTTGAGCCGAATACTGCTTTTGAATTGGGCACATCGCTGAGAATTTCTATCTGCACATCATCAGGTGAAGTCATGGTATCCGGGACCTTGTATCTGCTGCAGTTATCCGTAATTATGCTTCCGTTTTCACTGACCATGAATTCCTCCATGGTTAACCAGCCCATCCCCTGGACCAGCCCGCCTTCAATCTGCCCTGCATCAACTGCCGGATCTATGCTGTTGCCCAGGTCATGGACAATCATCACCTTGTCAATTGTATATTCACCGCTAAGGCAGTTCACGGTTGACATTATTCCGGCCGTGCCGTATGCGTGATAAGCGAATGGTTTTCCCTTCTCTTTTTCTGTATCAAACCAGATGTCCGGTGTTGCATAATGGGCCTGGGCAGAAAGCGATATCCTGTCAAAATAAGCATTCAGCACCAGTTCTGCCCACAGAACGTCAGGAACTGCATCTTTTGAATCAAGCGGACAATCGGCCATCTTGTCTTTACAGAAAGCCTTGAGTCGTTCTTTCAGTACAAGGGCCGCCTTTTCGGCTGCCTTGCCGTTCAGGTCGGATCCGCAGCTGGCTGCCGTGGCCGATGTATTTGCTGCCCGGGTCGTATTTGTTGACTCGATTTTGACAAGTTTGTCGCTGACATTGAGGGTCTGTGCCGTAATAATCTGGATTTTCCTGTTAACCCCCTGTCCCATTTCCACGGCGCCTGTGCTTACTCCGACCGTACCGTCCTGGTAAAGATGAACAAGGGCATAGGCCTGGTTAAGCATCGTATTGGTGAATGAAATGCCGAAACATACGGGCATCAAGGAAAAACCTTTTTTAATCATCCTGTTTGAATCATTGAAATCCTTTACTTCCTTTATACAGCTGTCAAAACCGTATAACTTCCAGGCCCGGTCAAAACACTTCCTGGCGTGGCATTCCTCTGTCTTCTGTCCGTAGGGGAAGATGTCGCCTTCTTTTAGAAGATTGATTTTCTGAAGTTTATGATACGGAATCCCGGAAACCTGCGACATCCTGTGCAGGGCCGATTCGATCACGAACATTGCCTGAGGTCCGCCGAAACCCCGGAAAGCCGTGAAAGGAACAAGATTTGTCCGGCAGCTGGCAGCATGCGCTTCGACGTTTGGAATAAAATAGGAAGCTGTAACATGGAAAAGAGTTCTTTCAAGTATCGCCGGGGAAAGATCGGCAAAAACTCCTGCATTCTGATAAAAGAAAACCTTGTAAGCAAGTATTCTGCCGTTTTCATCAATTCCCAGCTTATAATCACTTGTATAGGGATGGCGCTTGCCTGTAAGAACCATGTCGTCTTTACGCGGAAGAACAAGTTTGACAGGGGCCTTGCATTTGACAGCTGCCAGCGAAGCAAGTACTGCCCATGGCGTTGCCTGGTCTTCCTTGCCGCCGAAAGCCCCGCCCAGCCTGAGTGTGTCCACCTCAATCTGGTTCATACCGAGGTCCAGCACCCTGGCAATGACCTTCTGCACACTCGTCGGCGACTGGGTCGATGAAAAGACTTTGATATTCCTGCTTTCCGAAGGAACGGCAAGCGCCGCCTGGGTTTCAAGATAAAAATGTTCCTGTGCTCCCGTGGACGCGGTCCCCTCGACAATAAACCTGCATTCTGCGAAGGCCTTGTCAGGATCACCCATACTGAAAGTCCTTTCCGGAACGATCAGGCTGCCCTTTTTATATGCTTCCCGCGGATCAAGGACCGGCTTTTCTTCATCAACAATAACGAGTGCCTTTTCAGCTGCCGCAAGGGCGTGTTTATGGCTGTCGGCAATAACAAGCGCAATGGGCATCCCGATGAAATGGACTTCCTTTTCGGCAAGCAGCGGTTCATCAGGAACAATATTGCCGATCTGGTTTTCGCCCGGAATATCCTCAGCAGTAATTATTCTCTTTACTCCGGCCGATGACAGCACATGTGTGAAATCCGTTTTTCTGATTTTCCCTTTTGCCGAAGGAGATTTGATTACAGCGGCATGCAGGGTCCCCGCCGGTTCCTTCATGTCATCAATATAGACGGATGAACCTTTTACGTGTTCGGCAATGTCAGAATTCATATACCAGATCCTCTGCTTTTAAAAGATCGGGAACAGCCGAACAGAAATGGTCAATAAGCAAGTTGATAAACAGCCTTCTTTTATATTCAGCTGAACCGCGCACATCGTCAATCGGACATATTTCTTCAAGGACTCCGTCAATAATCATTTTGACAACAGCTGCCGAAATGCCACCCCCTGTATACTTTGAACAGACACCGGTAAATAATTTCGGAACCGGAGCAAGTCCGCCGCCTGAAATATCAAGCGAAGCAATCCTGCCGTTTTCCATTACCAGACAGAATGCCGAATTAACGCTGGCAATATCCAGGACCTTCCTGCGCGAAACCTTCCTGAACGAATAAGTGCAGTTTTGCGGAATGAGAAATGAGATTTCCGTTATTACTTCATTTTTCTCAATATCAATATCCTTGTATCCGTGGTAGAAATCCTCAAGCTTCACGGTCCGGGAAATTCTGCCGCCGGAAAACTCAAGCAGCGGCCTGAAGGGAAGAAAATAAACCGCCATGTCGGCAATCGGCGACGCATTGACGATATTTCCCGCAATGGATGCACGTGACCTCAGAATTGAAGAAGAAACCAGAAGCAGATCTTCTTTTATTGAAGGAAGCAGACGATTTGCTTCAATACTGCACCTTAAGCTGTCGACACATGCTGCACCGCCGATCCTGACTATCCTGTCTTCAACCCTGACATAATCAAGATCACTCCGCTGTGAAAGCAGATAAAGGTTTTCATTGTTTTCAAGTTCCTGGCCCTTCTGGATATAAAGATCCGTTCCTCCTGAAATCAGCACAGCATTTTCAGGAATATCTGCAGTTTTTTCTCCTCCGCCGTTTCCTCCGAGTTCCTCAAGCCGCATCGGGACCGCCCTGAAATATTCAGGTACAATCCTCCAGCTGATAAGCTGATCAAGCCTCGGTTTCTTTT
>CAZKOK010000421.1:0-4114 GCA_964554355.1 uncultured Spirochaetia bacterium
GGGATATGCAGGCAGAAACCCTATCTTTGTAAAAAGAGTACTCTGGAGGATGATGAATACAATTATCAGGACAAAATGAATGTATGGATTATTCCGTCTCAATCAGACCTCCGTCAAGAACATAAACATATTCGAGTCTGGAAAAATCTATTACAGGTTCTATTTCAAGAAGCAGAGAGGTCTGGGACTGTTCCGGAATTATTTTTTTAAGGCTGCCTATAATTATTCCGGAGGGATATATTGAGTTGTAGCCCGAAGTTACGATATTGTCATTGTATTTAATATTATCCCTGGCAAGAATATTCACATAGCGCATGATAAGGTTTTTTCCGGAAGATCCGGTACCTTCAACAAGACCATCATATCTTGATCCCTGAAAACGGGCAGCCACAAAACTGGCCTGATCAAAGATCGGGCGGATCATCGATGTAAGATAACCGGCTTCAACAACTTTTCCGATAAGTCCGGTATAGCCGTCCATGAAAGCAATAACAGGCATATTTTCACGTATGCCGTTTTTTAATCCCTTGTTTATCGTAAGTGTTGTGAAATAATTGCTGGGGTCTTTTCCTATTATTTCCGCAGAGATATTGGAATATTCCAGTTTGCCTGAAAGTTCAAGCTGCTCCCTGAGCCGTTCGTTTTCCTGTCTGAGGGCGTCGATATCACGGCTTATTATTTCATAATCGGATACTTTGGTCTGAAGTTCCTTTATTTCTGTTTTAAGTACCTTCAGCTCCTGGATTGAATTGACCGTATTGGAAAAGAATTTGCCGACTGAAGATATTCCATGCTGGAATACTGAAAAAATAGCCTGTCCTGCCTGCTGGGGACGGATTATCGCACGCTGTCCGAAAAAAATCAGCAGTATAAAAGAAACGACAATATATATCAGGAGGAGAACCCCAGCTCTATGGCTTTTTGTAAAATCACTAAATCTCGGCATCTCTAATTAATATTATTGTATATGGTTCTATTTCCGCCCAGGTTTCTCATATGCTCAAAATACATTCCCGCACCGTTGGCAACACAAAGCATAGGATTTTCTGCAAGAATAACAGGCACTCCTGTTTCCTTGGCAATCAGTTTCGGCAGTCCTTTCAGAAGAGATCCTCCCCCGGTCATGACTATACCTCTTTCAACAATGTCAGCTGCAAGTTCGGGAGGAGTAAGTCCAAGAGTCCGCTTGATTTCTTCTATAACAGCATTTATAGGTTCCTGAAGCGATTCCCTGACTTCTACGGAGTCCATTTCGAGTCTGCGGGGAAGTCCTGTAATTGCATCAGTACCCTTTATTTCCATTTTTTCTATTTTTTTATCGGGTGAAGCATTGCCGATTGTTATTTTGAGGTTTTCTGCAGTCTGTTCTCCGATAATAAGGTTGTGAACGCTTCTTACATGTTTGATAATAGCTTCGTCAAATTCATCTCCGCCGAGACGGATGGCTTTTGTAACAACCATACCACCAAGCGAGATTACGGAAATCTCGGTGGTCCCACCTCCGATATCGCAGACCATATGTCCGGCGGGTTCAAAAATGGGGATTTCAGCACCGATTGCAGCGGCCAGAGATTCTTCGATAACCCTTACTTCACGGGCTCCGGCCTTATATGCGCTTTCTTCAACGGCTCTTCTTTCAACTTCCGTTATACATGTCGGAACTCCGATTACCATTCTTGGTTTTACAAACCATCTTCTCGGCAGAACTTTTGAAATAAAGTATCTGATCATTTTTTCAGTTGTATCAAGATCGGCAATAACGCCGGCGCGAAGCGGGCGCATCGCTATTATATCACCAGGAGTTTTCCACAGCATTTTTTTTGCTTCCGAACCGACAGCAACTACTTTTTTTGTGCCGCGTTCAACAGCAACTACAGAAGGTTCGGAGATAACTATGCCTTTACCACGGACATAGATAAGTGTATTGCAAGTACCAAGATCTATGCCGATATCTGTAGAAAATGCATCAATTAGTCTCTTTTTTTTAGCCACAAAATCCTCCTGATCAACTACCGCTTAGTTTTTCGGTTGCTAAAATATGCAGAGGGTCAATTTTTATTACTTCACGCCACTCTGCCCTTGCCATTATTTTATATTTGTTCTGTTCCTGAGTATCCACGGCAGACTCAGCAAGTTTTTCATATATATTACCCTTATAGTAATATGAATCCGCATGGTTTTTATCATGTTCAATAACTATTTCAAACTGCCGGAGAGCCTGATCATACCGCTGCTGCTCAAAATAAACAACGCCAAGCTGGAATTCTGCTGTAAATTTAAGATCGGCATCTTCCGTTGTTTCAATAACATGCGAATAATATTCTTCCGCTTTATCGTAATCTCCATTTAGGAAATGCGCTTTGGCTGTCACATTATACAATGAATCGTAGGATTTTTCATCAAGTGCTTTGTAAAAATATTCAAGAGCATCATCGTAAAATCCGAGTGAAAGATATGCCATACCAAGAGCCTCATTGATATTTTCACCGTAATAATCTGATTCAATTGATGAAAGGAGATATTCAAGAGACAGATCATGGTAATAGTATCCCATGAAATAATATGCTTCTCCGATTATATACTGTATTTTGCCTTTCTGCTGGGAATTGACAAGTAATGCCCTTCTAAGATTGATAATTGCTTTTTCAAAAAGAGGGAATCTGTTTTCAGGTGAGTATTCACCTTCGCCCAGGTAATAATACGAAAGCCCGGTATATAAAAGAGTTTTAAAATCAAGCGGTCTTTTTGCCAGTAAATCATCTGAACGGTCTATAACATCCTGAAAGAGATAGTTCTCATACAGATTCTGTAGCGAGGGTGCTTTTTTTTCTTCGGATTTAGATAGTGACAAATATAATATAACAAGAGCAACAATAATTATTAAAACAAGAAGGATAATTATATTTCTACCCTTCCTGAATCTGTTTTTATTGTAAGAGCTAAATCCGTAACCTCTATTTGGATGATTCATTTATTAAAGCCCTTTTTAATATCACGCATTATTGTATCTTTTTTTTATAAATTACACAATGTAAGGTATTTATATTTTTTTAAAAAATGGACAGGCCTGTAAGCCGGGTTCTGTAAATGACGGCCATCTGTCTTATGAACAATGTCTCCATTATTCTTAAGCAGTCTACCCGCAGCTATTGTTCGGACTAAAACAGCTGCTGCTTGACTTTGCTCCTGATGAGGTTTGCCATGCGAGTCCCGTTGCCGGGACCCCGGTGCGCTCTTACCGCACCTTTTCACCCTTACTCACACAAAAAAACAAAATGTTTTTTTATGCAGGCGGTATATTTTCTGTGGTACTTTCTGTACCGGCACTGAATACCGGATTCAGAACCGGCCCCGGGATTTACCCGGCATCATGTCCTGCGGAGCCCGGACTTTCCTCCGGCGGAAATCCGCCGGCGGCCGTCCGACCTGTCCGGTTATATTATAAATTAATTTAAACTAATCGTCACTATCATCATCGCTGTCATTGGAGTTGTCGTCATCGTCGTCGTCATCATCATCATCGAAGAAATCTTCATCGTCTGATACAAGATCTGAAAGACTGCCTGCATCGATATCATCGGAATTGAATTCTTCTTCATCTTCAGATTCTTCAAAGAACAGTATCCTTGAACAGTATGGGCAGAAGAGTATGGCTTCGCCTTTTCTTACATCATTCTGGAACTGGGATGGAAGAACCATATGGCAGCCTGTGCAGATGGATTTCTGTATGGGAACAATACCGATACCGGATTTGCTGCGTATAATTCTTTCAAACTTGAAAAGGATCTCTTCATCCAGTCCGGGGATTATTTTTGCTTCCTCTTTTTTAAGTTTTTCAAGTTCGGTTTCCTTGTTTTTGCTTTCCTTGCTGATTTTTTTCTCTTCAGCCTGAAGCTCATCTTCCTGGTCCTTGATAAGGCTTTCTTCTCTGGAAAGGGCATGCTGGAGCTCTTCCTGGCGCTTTTCTTCGCGCAATATGTCTTTCCTCAGCTGCTGCTCTTTTTCAGTAGCTGACTTTATTTCCTTGTCAAGCGCTTCATACTCACGCTGTGTCTGGATCTGATCCATCTGCTTCTCATAATTTTCGCGTTCCTGTTCGGCATCAGCCAGACGG
>CAZKOK010000422.1:0-4099 GCA_964554355.1 uncultured Spirochaetia bacterium
CGTCATAGACTTCATGGAGAAGATAAAGAAAGAGGGAAAGGTGAGGAACATGGGCTTTTCCTTCCACGGGACTCACAAAGATTTCGTGAGGATCGTCGACGCATACGACTGGGACTTCACCCAGGTTCAGTTCAACATCCTCGACGAGAACTTCCAGGCAGGCATAAAAGGGATAAAGTACGCCGCCGGAAAGAACATGGGCGTCATAGTCATGGAACCGCTTCGCGGAGGAGCGCTCGTCGGAAAGATCCCGGACAAGATCCAAAAGCTTTACGATTCCGCGCCTATAAAGAGAACGCCGGCGGAATGGGCGCTTAAATGGATCTACAACCATCCCGAGGTGACACTCGTCCTTTCGGGAATGAACGTCGACGAGCACATAAATGAAAACATAAGGATAGCTTCCGAATCGATGCCGGACTGCCTCACGGAGGAAGAGCTTTCCATTGTGGACGGCGTGCGGGACAAGTACCTCGAAATAATGAAGGTCGGCTGCACCGGATGCAGGTACTGCATGCCGTGCCCGGCGGGCATAAACATACCCCTGACCTTCAAGACCTGCTTTTGTTCTTTCAGCTTCCTGGTTAAGTTCTGCCATGGATATTGAAATTTTATAATCGTTTGAATTGCCGGCTCCGCATCCTGCAATTATTATTGATGTAAATACGGCAGTTAATATCAGTAATATTCTGATTTTGCTTTTCATAACTGTCTGTGTCTCCAAATTTTGTTAGCATATTTTAGTATTTAATCCGCTTTTGGTATACCCTAAAATTGATTTATTTAAATAACCAGTGATATAATTCCCGGGAAGATATATTCAGTATATAAAGGTTTGAATAATGAAAAAGCTGGGAATAGATATCGGTTCATTGTATTTGGGTGCTGTAATAATTGATAATGAAAAAATTGTAAATTCACTTTATCTCGAACATAACGGGAAACTTTCTTCCGGTCTGGAAAAGATTCTGTCTGATAAAAAATTTTCGGAATATGACACTGCCGGCATAACAGGCAGTCCAATATCAGCTTTTTCCGGTAATTCAGGAAAGAAAGTTATCGATTCGATTCTGGCCCAGACCGAGGGGACCGGCTTTCTGTTTCCCGAATGCAGAAATGTGTTTTCAATCGGCGGAGAGACCTTTGCATTAATTATGTTTGATGAAAACGGAAATTACAGGGAACATACGATCAATTCACCCTGCGCCGCCGGCACGGGATCTTTTATAGAGCAGCAGGCCGAGAGACTGGGAATGAGCGCAAAAGAACTTGCGGGAAAAGCTGCTTCTGCGAAAGGAAAAGTCCCCTCCATTGCAACAAGATGTTCTGTATTTGCGAAAACCGATATTATTCATGCCATGCAGGAAGGGTATTCAAAAGAGGCAATTGCTGCCGGACTCTGTTACGGAATTTCAAGAAATGTGACGGATGTGCTTGTCAAAGGCAGAGAACTTTCAGAACCCGTGGCCCTGATCGGCGGCGTATCGCAGAATGTTAAAATCAGGGAAGCAATGCAGGAAATTCTCGGCAAAAAAGTTATAAACAATGAATATTCCCATTTAGCCGGCGCAGTCGGGGCTGCCCTTCTCGGAGATAAAATAAAGGCAGATATGTCCCGACTGTCCGGGAAAGAGCATAACCGCAAAAACCTCAGGCCAGCACTGGAACTGAAACTGTCGGATTATCCTGATTTCAGTAAATTTGAAATATTCACTGAAAAGGATGTCGAGATATTTCTTCCGAAAAACGGTATAAAACCGGGTGAACAAATAACCATCGGCATAGATATAGGATCGACCAGTACCAAAGCTGTCCTGCTTGATGAAAACCGGAACATTCCGGGCGGGTTCTATACCGCAACCGGCGGAAACCCTCTTGGGGCGGTAACCAGACTGATGAAGTGTATCCATAATACTTTTAACACCGAAAAACTTTCAATTGTATCCGCCTGTACAACAGGTTCTGGAAGAAAGATGATAAAGGAATTGTTTTCTGCAGACATGGAAATAAACGAGATTACCGCCCATGCCCGTGCCGCTGTATATCTTAATCCTGAAGTTGACACAATAATTGAAATCGGCGGTCAGGATTCAAAATTCACCAGGATCAGAAACGGCAACGTTTATTACTCAACAATGAATTATGTCTGCGCTGCAGGCACCGGAAGTTTTATCGAAGAGCAGGCAAAACGCCTTAATGTATCACTTGACAAATTTTCCGAGATGGCATTTCATTCCCGGGCCCCCTATACAAGCGACCGCTGCACCGTATACATGGAAAAAGACCTGGGCGTTCTGCTTTCCGAAAACTGGCCTCCGGAAACACTTGCGGCTTCAGTTCTCCATTCGGTCAGGGACAATTATATTTCAAAAGTGGTAAACAGAAGTCCTCTGGGCGATTTTATTGTTTTTCAGGGCGCAACTGCCAGGAACAAGGCCCTTACAGCCGCATTTGAACAGCTGCTTGATAAACCGATCCATGTTTCACCGTTCTGCCACCTGACAGGCGCATTGGGAGCCGCTCTATTATGCCAGGAACAGAACACCGGCAAATCAGAATTCAGGCAGGACCCCGGCGATATCAGCATTGAGAATGAAATATGCACTATCTGCTCCAACAACTGCAGCCTTACCGTCGTAAGCGCAAACGGGTTAAAAACCGGCTGGGGAATGAAATGCGGTTCCGATTATATGAACCGCAGCCCGAGGAAAAGAAGGCCTTCTCTTCCGGAAACAAGATTCGGGAATGCTGTAAAACCTCTTGTTGAAGAACAGCCTGTAAAAAACAGACGAAACTCAATCAGAATCGGCGTTCCCGAAGTTCTTTATAATGTCAAATATTCATCACTCTGGGTAAGTTTTCTGAAAAGACTTGGTTTTTCCGTTAAGACAAGCAGCCAGGACCGTAAGAGCCTTCAGTCCGGAAAGGAAGTCGTCAATTCGGACTTCTGCACTCCGATGATTCTTTCGCATGGCTACATACGGCAGTTTGATAATGATAAAACAGATTATATTTTCTGCCCTGCCGTAACAGGTGAACATCCGGAAGAACCTTCCGAGAAACTGTTCAGGAAAAAAACAACCGATTCCTGTTTCTGCTATTATTCTCAATACCTGCCCACCATTGTAAACAAGCTGACTTCCATCAACATCAAAAATAAATTAATATCTCCGCTTGTTGAGTTCTCAGGCGGCAACACCGCTTGTGTCAGCAGAATCCTTCATCAGGAACTTGCCAGATGGTTTGAGGATATAAGTCAGGAAGAGACCGAACAGGCTTTTTCTGATGCCTGGAGTTTATACAATTCTGCATTGGAAAACCAGAAAAAATCTGCCCGGGAACTTATAAGGCCTGACAGCACCGACCGTATCCAGATTGTTATCATCGGCCGACCTTATATCACTTTCGACAAGGTCATTAACCTCGATATCCTTTCCCTTCTTGAAGACAAGGGGACAGAAGTTTTCTGGATGGACGAACTTAATACGGATAATTTCAGTCCGTCATATTCAACAAAGTATCTTGAGAGAATGCAGTGGCATTACGGAAAAACCATTCTGAAAACAGCTGAATACTGCGCTTCCTCCGTAAATCTGTTTCCGGTCTATTTAAGCTGCTTCAGATGCAGCCCCGATTCATTCCTGATCAGCTATATCAAGGATATTATGGAAACATACGACAAACCGTTCCTTGTCCTTCAGCTGGATGAACATTCTTCAGATGTGGGCTACGCGACACGGATTGAAGCCGGGATACAGTCATTCAGAAACCATCTTGAAAAAAGGGAACAGCAGCCTGGCGGCATTACAAAGACATCGGCAAAAAACAGCCCTCTTGAAAAAGATGATACGGTACTTATCCCTTATCTGGACCGGCTTGTAAGTTATTTCTGGACCTGCTGCTTTCAAAAAAACGGAAACAGGACCGTTCTGCTTTCGGCCGACGAAGCCAGTCTGAATACAGGGTATAAATACGCAAACGGCGGCGAGTGTATGCCCCTGGTATCAATCACCGGCGGAGCGATCGAAGCATGCAGGAAGAATAAACTTGATCCAGAATCAGCCTATCTTTATCTGCCAAGCATGGTAATGGCATGTAA
>CAZKOK010000423.1:0-4098 GCA_964554355.1 uncultured Spirochaetia bacterium
TATCGAAATAGAGATTACATTTCAGATAGCTGATTCGGCGTGTAAAAAAATTGATTTAGGGAAATTAATCAGGAAATGCAAATTTATTTATAATCCGGGAATTTTGCTATTCAAAATAACTCAAATCATTTGTCAATATCCTGCTGTCAGGAAAAATATCAAGCCCTTCATGCAGAACAGATTCAGCCTTATCAAGATGTCCCGAATTGTATTCAACAACAAATTTGTTGTGGAATTCAAGTATCGCATTATTTTTGTGTACAGAAAGTGCCGATTGCAGTTCCCTGGTGCTGCCTGTGATACCGATGCCTTCGAGGATATGGTAATACCCGGCCAGACTGCCCTGTTCCTTTACGATATTAACAGATGAGTTTGTGTATATTAATGAAATAAATTCAGAATATTCACTGTCATCGATGACATTCTCCTTATGAACGTCATCTGCAAGGCTGATTGCGGATGTATACTGATCTGATAATGCAAGATCATATATTTCTTTTGTCAGAACGGTTTTTTTTATTTCTCTGTAGGTTTCGTCGCCGGCAAGACTGCCGTATTTTTTCAGCATATCATATACGCCGTCAGGAGATCCCGATCCAAGGATATCAAGTGCATAATTGCGGAGAAGCATATCAATACTGTCCTGAATAAGGCTGATATCCCCCCTGTATTCTTCTATCACTTTTTCTGCAAATTGAAGTCCTGAAATATAATTGCCTGAGTTGTTCATTGCTATCATGTAATTCACAAATTCCTGAAACATATCAAGTCTTGCATTTTCAGTGTTAACCAGAAAATATTTATCCACAGCAAGAGGATAAGTTATGTCGTATCTGTTGCTGCGCTGAAGAAGCACAAGCCTGTTCTGAATAATATAGCTGAGCATTTCAAGATCATTGGCATAAGACCTGTTTTTATAATCAGTAGGCGGAACATAGGCAAAGCCTGTAATATTCCCAAAGCTGTCCAGGAAATTCTGCTTTTTGCCGGGATCAAACCCGTATTTATTTGTAGTTTCAATATCGATAATCTCATCATTTACAAGAAGACTGCAGAATGCATGATCAATAGTCACGGATCCTGTAACGGGAAGGCCGAAATACCTGGAAAAATAAATATAGATAACAGCAGAAGAGACGCAATTATAAACACCGTTTTCAAGAAGTATATCTATCCTGGTTTGTTCTACCGAGTATTTTTTAAATAGATGTTCATGAAGAAATTCAAGAAGCTTATGACCCAGATCATAGTAATTATTTATGCCCTTCAGCTCCTGATCTGCAAGGGCCTGAAGTTCAAGAATTTTTCTGAATCCTTTATCAAGAGTATCCTGATCCGCTCCTGAAAGCAGGAGTGCTCCGGAAATAAATGTCTCTTTTTCAAGAGGAAGCTCCATGTTGGATAATTCAATAACGGCCGATGAAGGTTTTAATCCCGGAATTTCCGTACAGAAAACAGAGGAGACTGAGAAAGAAGAAGCTATAAGTATAAGCAGAACAGCATTATTAAAGCGCATCATTAATATAGTAATTTTTTTTCAATATATAGGCAATGATAAACAGCTGCAATCATGCAGACAGATTGCTGAATTAATGAAAGATGTGTATAGTCATGTATATGCGGATGTTTTGTATAACGCTTCTGTTGTTTTTTTTAAGTATCTGTACGTATGCGCAAACAACTTTCTGGGATGATCTGCCTGATGAAATATGCGCTGAAAGAATAACAGACGAGATGAGTGCTGAAGAACTCCTGGGCCAGGCGCTGATGTTCGGTTATGGATGGAATGGATACAAATGGGCAGATGTCAGTGAAGATCTGGATTCCTGGATAAAAGATAATACAATCGGAAACATGAAAGTTTTCGGCTGGAATGGATCAGACCTTAACAGACTTGCATTCGAAATCACGGAAATGCAGAAACTTTCGCAGAAAACAAAACACAAAGTACCGCTTATTATAGCGACTGACCAGGAAGGCGGATGGGTCCGGCATATTAAAGGAACAACCATCATAACGCCCGGGAACCTGGCGATAGGCGCAACTTCGATAATGCAGGATGCATATCTGAGCGGATATTATATTGCCAAAGAGCTGAAAGCCCTGGGCATAAATATGAATTTTGCTCCGGATGTGGATCTTTTTACCAATTTTGATAATATAACCATTGGGCCGAGGACTTTTTCAGATAACCCTGAAATGACCGGAAAACTCGGACTGGCTTTTTATCTGGGGACCAGAACTGCCGGTGTTATTGCTACTGCCAAGCATTATCCCGGTCACGGTGATACAAATGTAGACAGCCATGGAAAACTGCCGGTAATATACATTGACTTTAATACATGGTGGGACCGTGAACTTGTTCCCTACCGGCTTCTTATAAATGAAGGAATACCGGCAATTATGAGCGGTCATCTGGAATATCCTGCGATAACCCAGAAAGAGATCCCGGCTTCTTTGTCGGGGTATTTAATAAACGGAATACTTAAAAACAGACTGGGATTTGATGGAATAGTAATATCAGATGATCTTGAAATGGACGGGGCCCTTTCATTTGCAGATTATAATATGGGGAAGACCTGCTATTATGCCCTGGATGCCGGGAATGATATTGCACTGCTTTCAAGAACAAATACAGTACAGAAAAAAGCGCATCAGTATCTTCTTGAAAAAATGAATTCAGACAGCGGTTTTTATAACAGTATCAAACAGAAGGCATACAGGGTAATTATTCTTAAGCTTGAATATCTGAAAAAAGACGGTCCTGAGGCATTATATCCGGATTTACAGAGAATTGATGAGAAGATCCCCGACAGAGATGGTAAAAAATTCTTTCTTGACCTTGCCTACAGGAGTACAACTATTATCAGGAACAGCGATATTCCCATACAGCCGGACAGTGCCGGAAAAATACTTGTTGCCGGACAGAAAGACGCCTTTTTTGAACAAGCCGCTTCTAATTTTCCCGATGCGGAAAAATTTTCTTTTTACTATGTCTATTACAAAGATGACGCTAAAATTGAAAATGTGAAAAAGAAACTGAACAGTATAAAGAATGATTATGATACAATTATTTTCTGTCTTGATACCCCGGGAGCAAATGTGATACTGGATGAATTAAAAGACTCAAAAGCTGCAGTTTATGTACTTTCTGTGCTGTCGCCGACTTTTATCAGGGACAATTCATGGGTCGATAATTATATTGAGGCATACTGTTTCGGTAATTATTCCATTCAGGCAGCTTTTGATGCTATGACAGGAAAATTTATTCCATCAGGGGTGGTCCCCCTGCAGATGGATAGCGGGAATTAATAATGAACTGGAAAATCTGCGCAGAAAGAGACGGCAAAGATATTTTTGACTTCCTCGTTGACAATGAAATAAATGCAGTGGCGCTGATAAACAGATTTTACAATGAAAAAGGCTGGCAGAAAATTCCGGATCCCAGGAAAGGTACATTCTATGTTTCCAAAAACGGACCAGCTGTTACGGCTGCCTGTTTTTTCAGCAAAAACGGACTTGTGCTGCCTGTTTTCAGCTATGTCCCAACCGATGATGAAGTACGGGAACTTCTGGTTGCTGCTGCAGGCATGCGCCTAAAAATCCAGACTGTTATGGGGATTAAAAAATATATACAATCGTTTATGAATACAATAGCTTCAGGCTGCAGCAGATATATAGATTATTATTACATGATCAGCGAATCAGGTGAAAAAAAATACAGGAAATATCTGAAAGAGGCTGAAAGTTCTTTGGAAATTGCAATAGAAAAAGCGAAAGCTGCAAATTGCAGTGAAATATATCCCCTGCACCGCGCATATGAAATTGAAGAGGTGCTTCTTGATAAAAACAGATACAATGCAGCATTTTCATATATGTTGCTTAAAAAAATCCTGAAAAACGAACAGGTATTTCTGCTGCGATATAATAAAAAAATAGCCGCGAAATGCAATTCGAATGCGCAGAGTCCCAGTTATGTTCAGGTGGGTGGAATGTTTACCGTACCTGAATTAAGAAACAGAGGTTTCGGCACAATGGTGCTTTCGGGCATGATGGAGGAAGTGGAAAATAACGGAAAGCAGATATGTCTTTTTGTTA
>CAZKOK010000424.1:0-4092 GCA_964554355.1 uncultured Spirochaetia bacterium
TATAAAACCGGTTTGTATACCTCTCCGCATATCCTTGATTACCGCGAGCGTATAACGCTTGCCGGTGAGTTTTTTCCTGAAGAAATCTATATCAGTGAAATTGAAAATATCCGTGATTTTCTTGTTTCCGGAAAACCTGACAACCTTCCTGTTGATCCTGATCCGACAACATTTGAACTTCTGACCCTGCTTGCGTTTCTTGTTTTCCGAAAAACAGGATGTAATGCAGCAGTCATTGAAACCGGCATCGGAGGACGTCTTGATGCTACCAATCTGATAAATCCGGAAGTTTCCGTAATTACCAATATTGAATACGAACACACCCGTATACTTGGTAAAACCATCACTGCAATTGCCGGCGAAAAAGCCGGAATAATCAAGGACGGCAAGCCTGTTGTCTCTGCAGTTGAAAATCGTAATGCTTTCAGAATTATTGAAAAAACATGCAAGTCCCGGAATTCGGATTTGTATGATATTTATAATCTTACATCAGGAAAATCAATACTCAATAACGACTTTACTTCGCAGATCTGCCTGAAAATAAATATTCCGGACCTTATGGAAAAAACTGAGCTGAAATTCAATTCACGGTTTTCCGGTCCCTATTCAAAAACCAATGCAGCTGCGGCCATAATTTCATGTATTGTTTTTGACCATACAATTAAGGAATCCTCAATTATAAAAGGACTTGAGTCAGCCGGACTGAAAGCAAGAAACGAATTATGGATAACCGACCGGGAATTCCTTTTTGACGGAGCGCATACCGTTAAATCCGTGAAATCACTTATGAAATCGGTTAAAAAATGTTTCAAAAACGGCGGCCGGGTCCTGTTCGGAGTTGCATCGGACAAGGACGGCAATTCAATATCCGAAATGTTCAGGGGATGGGCACAGGAAATTGTGGTGACAAGTCCCGGTTTCTTTAAAAAAAGCAGTCCGGAAATTCTGTATGAACAAATCAGGGCAAAAGAAATATGCAGAACTGTATTATTCATCCGGCCGGAAGATGCACTTGATTATATTCTTAAACAACCCGTTTCGCCCGTTCTGATAACCGGCTCATTCTATCTTGTCAGTGAAATCCAGAAAATATTAGTTAGACTTTATCCGCTCAGGTCTCTTGTTTAATCTGTGCCTGATTGTCTATACTTGTCTTTTATTATCATCGAGGATTTTTTATGAAGTTTTCAAAACGAATGGAATCTCTTGTTCCTTATGCATACGGCGAACAGCCCCGGGACAGAAGATATATAAAACTTAATACCAATGAAAATCCCTATCCTCCGTGCCCCGGAATCATCAGCTTTTTGAAAAATATTGATGTTTCGGTAATAAAACTTTACCCGGACCCCATGGCAATTGAATTAAGAAAAGTAATTGCAGATTATCATTCTGTCTCATCTGAGAATATTTTTACAGGAAACGGCAGCGACGAAATTCTCTCATTCCTTTTTTATGCTTTTTTTGATCCTGACTGCTATGTATATTATCCCGATTATACATACAGTTTTTATCCCGTATACTCCAGTTTTTATCAGCTGAAAAGCAAAACCATACCTCTTGATAATGATTTCAGACTTAATTTAAATGATTATCTCTTTGACGGCCGTTACGGCACTATTTTTCCCAATCCAAATGCACCGACAGGAATATATACAGAACTTGATGAAATAGAGAAATTCCTTAAGCTTTATTCCGGCGACAATCCGATTGTTATTGACGAAGCCTATATTGATTTCGGCGGAGAATCCTGTGTCCCGCTGATAACTAAATACAGCAATCTGCTTTCAGTCAGGACTTTATCCAAATCTGCCGGACTTGCAGGATTAAGGGTGGGATATGCAGTTGGAAACCCCGAACTCATCAAATCACTTTGTATTGTGAAGGATTCATTTAATTCATATACGGTAAATGTGATTTCCCAGGAATGCGCCCGCATTGCATTTCTGGAATGGGATTATTATCTTGATAAAAGCAGGAAAATTATAAATATTCGTGATAATTTTATCAATTTCCTTGATAATAACAACTGGAAGGTTCTGCCTAGTAAAGCCAATTTTGTTTTTACTTCTTCTCCATCATTTAGCGGTTCGGAAGCATATGATAAATTCAGGGCGAACGGTGTACTTGTCAGACACTTCAGCAAAGCCGGCATCGAAAATTACCTGAGGATAAGCATCGGAACAGAAGAAGATATGAATAAGGTAATGGATATAATAAAAAAAGAGTTTTAGGATTTGTTATGAAAGAATTTTTTTCCGGAAGAATTATTGCCATGGTTATGGACATTACAGAAGCAAAAGCTGATGCGATTGTTAATGCCGCCAATTCAACGCTTATGGGCGGAGGCGGAGTTGACGGGGCAATCCACCGCAGGGGCGGACCTGATATCCTGAATGAATGTAAAAGACTTCGTGATACATTATATCCTGACGGTCTTCCTCCCGGTGAAGCGGTACTGACAGGCGCAGGCAATCTATATGCAGATTATGTAATCCATACTGTCGGACCCGTATGGTCCGGCGGCGGCAGTGAGGAAGAAAGGATTCTTTCAAACTGCTACATTAATTCACTTGAACTTGCAAAACAGGAAAATCTGGAATCCATAGCTTTTCCGGCAATATCCACAGGTGTTTACGGATATCCCAAAGACAAAGCCGCATTGACAGCGCTGGAATCCATTACTTCATATCTGGAAAAAAACAGTTATCCTGAAAAGGTGTACCTGATATTTTATTCTGAAAATGATTATAATACCTTTCTGGATTCAGTATAATTCATGACACTAAACTGGAAAGAAATAAATCTTATACTGGAAGAAATCGGACTGCCTGATTATTTCATTCAGAAAATCAGGCAGCCTGATTATTATTCACTTGTCCTTGATATATATAAACCAGGCTGCAACAATAAACTTCTTATATCCCTGAGACAGGGAAAACCCGGAATATTCCTTACCGATAACATTAACCGAATTACCGGAAAACTTCAGAGATTTGCACAGCTTTTAAGAAGCCGAATTTCCGGATCGAGGATTACCTTTGCTGGGCAAATCGATGAATCGAGGATAATAAAAATATCTGTCAGCAAAAAAGAAGGGATTCTGCTTTTATATATCATTCTCCGTGGAAATACATCAAATATAATTCTGTGTGATGAAGAAAACAGAATTATTGATCTTTTTTACAGAAGACCTGTGCGCGGCGAGAAAAGCGGTGAGGTATTCAATTTTGATAATTATATATCAGATAAAAAAACAGAAAAGGAATTTACAGTCAGAGACTTCCCGAATGACATTCCTTTTCATCAGTATATTTCGGAACAATATGAAAATGAATCATTGAATGAGGAATTTGAAACTGTTCGGAACAGGACTGAAAAACTTTACGAAAGCCTCAAATCACGGCTACTTTCACGTCTTGACAATAATAACATCAAATCTTCAGAAGCTGAAAACTTTGAAATATATAAACAGAAAGGAGAGATTCTTCTTTCCGAACAGCATAAAATCGATGAAGGCTGTGAATCCTGGAAAACATTTAATTTTTTTACAGACAACACAGAAATAGAAATCGAACTTGATCCGGATAAATCAGTATTTCAGAATTCGGATATCTATTTTAAAAAATACAAAAAATCAAAATCTGCACATGAATATCTTAAATCCGAAATTGAAAATGTTAAAAAAGAGCTTGATGAACTTGAAAATACCTATAACAGCCTGAAAGAGCATAATGATATTTCCGAATACAGAAAATTCCTTAAAAATGAAAATAAAATCTCTGTAATTCCAAAGGAAAACAGTATTCCAGGACTGCAATTTGCCTCCCACGGTTTTGTTATCCTTGTCGGAAGAAATGCAAGGGAAAATGACCTTCTGCTGCGTAATCATGTAAAGGGCAATGATTTCTGGATGCATACACGCGATTATCCGGGAGGATTCGTGTTTATAAAAGCGCTGCGCAGCAAATCAGTTCCTCTGGAAGTCCTGCTTGATGCCGGACAGCTTGCCGTTCATTTCAGCAAGGCGAAGAACACCGATCGGGCAGACCTTTATTATACATAGGTTAAATATCTGCGTAGGGTAAAACA
>CAZKOK010000425.1:0-4056 GCA_964554355.1 uncultured Spirochaetia bacterium
ATGATGAAGTAAAATAACAAATGTAACACCTTACCGTTTTACCACTGCACAGAAACCATATCATCAGAAAAAGATTTGTCAGGTCTTTATGCCTTTCATTGTTTCTTCATCATGGTAATGGAGGATAATAATGAAAATTATCTGGAAACTGAATGGGAAAAAACTGCGATGGCCCCCCAGAAGATTCCCGGGAATTCCCGCACCTCTTTGGGAAAAAAACGAATCAATCATAAAAGATATCGTTTCCCGCCACAAACTGATACCAGTGAAACAGGAAATCATAATTGACGGCCAAAAAATTCCCAAGATACCGCCATGGTGGAAATACGGAGGACCATGGCCGCATCTTCATCTTGGAAATGACATTTATTTCCTGGACAAGAATCAGTGGAATGAAATATCAAGAAACCTTACGAAAGAAATAGACCTAAAGCTTAGAAACGCCAAGCAGGTTTCTTTCATGTCATTTATGGAGTAATCAATCGGCTGAACTTCGCGGGAATATTGGATAATCTTATCAGGTACCCTGTTATTGACAACAGATGAAAGCAACTCTTTTTGTCACCCAAAATTGCAACCTCAATTGCGATTATTGTTATATCGCGAAAAGAGATGCCGATATGGATCCGGAAACGGCTAATCTGGTTTTTGATTTTCTGGACCGGAAAGCATTACCTGAAGAAAAGATCCACATAGGTTTTTTCGGCGGCGAACCATTGCTTGTTCTTCCTTTAGTCATTGAAATAACCCGAATGTTAAAAAACCACCGGCTTTCGCAAAAAAAGAGGACTTGAACTCCAGCTTATCACCAATGGCACGCTATTGAACGCTGCTGCTATCAATACACTTTCTGCCGAGGATATTGAAATTGGAATAAGTTGTGACGGCATTCCGGAAAACCAGAATGCCCACCGGAAGTATGCGGATGGGTGTCCAAGCTCCGGCGATGTGGAAAAAGCCCTCAGGATAGCCGTCCGCAAAGTACCTTCAGTTATGGTAAACGCTGTATACGGTCCCGACACAATCGCGTGTCTGGCTGATACCGTATCCTGGTTTTATAAACTCGGTGTAAGGAATATTTTCCTTAACCCGGATTACAGAGCCCCATGGAAAGAAAAAGATATAAAAGCCATGCGCAATAGTTATGCCGCTGTAGCCGATTTATACTGGACTTATCGATTGTCCGGTGACCAGGCGGTAGTAAACCTGATAGACACGAAGCTGACAGTTCTACTGAACGGAGGTTATGCTGTGCATGAACGCTGTTCAATGGGGAAAAGGGAATTCGCATTCAGTCCTGAAGGGAATATCTATCCATGCGAGAGACTGGCCAATGACGGCCTTGACGACAGGCACTTGCCTGGGAATGTCCACAGCGGAGTTGAAACCATAAACCGCTGTATCCGGAAGAATCCTGAGGATGGAACACCCTGCTCGGACTTTTCCATCAGAGATTATTGCATGCACTGGTGCGGCTGCTCAAATTATTTCTCAACCGGTTCATATGATTCACCGGGCGCTTTCCTCTGCGTTTCGGAAAAGGAAGCGATTAATCAGGCTTGTGGAATTATTGAGTATATGGCCGAATGATTTCCACCATTCGCGGATTTTATCAGGATTTGAACTGATTGTATTCATTTTGTGTGACGAGTATAATCCTTGATCAACCAGCTTTTAGGTTTGCTGCAAATTTCACCATTTTTTAGATCAAAAACTTCCTTGATTTTTCTTCCAATAGCTTGATTAACAGATCGTAAAGAATTTTCGTTAATCATCGTTTGATATCCTCTCATCAATTCTTCATCATGCTGAATATGCAAAAACACATGATCTGTAAGGTCCAGCATAAAATTCCGTACTATCCTTTCGGCATAATCATTAACATTCATCTTTTATTCTCCCATAAAATGTTTTTTATGAAATTTCTTTCATAATGTTTTTTTGTTTGTTTTCAAACGGATTCGGACACATGTACTCAAATCCCAGGTTACAGTTAACTATACTTCGCCGGCTGTCTGCTGACAAGTTTTTTCCTTCTGCTGCCTGAAATATTCAAGACGTTTATTCATTGTTATTTTCTTGATTTTTTTCCTCCTTTGCAGGATTTTTGTTTCCAGTCCGGGATATTTGTCCCGTGGTGTAATATTGCCGATACCTTCATGATATCTTTCAGTTATTCCTGTTTTTGCAATGGCCAGATATTCCTCTGCAGGATTTCTCTGGGTAATCAAGAGCGACATCTGCAATGCGGTCTTTCCCTGATTCCGGGATCTGGTTCCGGAATTGTTCCCGGACTGGCTGCCTGTCCTTAGGTCCATCAATTTCTGAATCCGGATATCTCCGGTACCAGTCATAGAATGTACTCTTACTGACACCTGTCAGCTTCCCGGACAGTATTTCCGTTGAGTCTCCGTTTACAAGCCTCCGGAAAGTCTTTGCTCCATTTGCAGTATTGGGTAGCATGTATTCCTTCCCGTCTGCATAATTCGACGATGGAATATTCTCCTTTTAATCCATCAAGTATAATCCTGATTTTTTCCTCTGCACAAAAACTCTTCCTGTATTTCTTTTGATTTCCCTTACAATAGATTCTGATGAATTCTGACTGTGATTAGCCATTGTAATTCCTCCTGAGTTTCAGAATAAATGCAGCTTGGGAAAAAGTAAAATGTGTCCGGAATGGTTTGAATGAAAACAATCCTGAGGATGACTTTCTTACCCGGAAGAGGATTTTACATAAAATTCCCATGGAAAGAGTTACTACCGATGTCGTTATTTAACAAAAAAATTGGAAATAAAAATGCTCATACATGACATTTTGCCGAGACAACTCCCGGAGTAAAATGTGCCGAAGGTCAACCAGGTACTCCGGCGCAGCATATATGAGCTGGGTTGAGAAATTCGCCTTAGCCTGTCCTTGAATAATGTAAAAGCTCTTTTAAATTGTCAGGCAAATGATCAATCCCGCCAAATTCTTTCAATGAAATTGATTTAATCTTGACCTTTTTGTCAGGCGACACATGAGTAATAGTCATTTTCTTTTCGCCACCGATACTTTCACAATCATCTTCAATGAGTATATCTGGCATGATCCTTTCCGCAACGTCTCTATAAGTTTCTTCACCTTCCCGATGCTCAAGACATCC
This sequence comes from uncultured Spirochaetia bacterium, assembly GCA_964554355.1. GTDB lineage: Bacteria > Spirochaetota > Spirochaetia > CAZKOK01 > CAZKOK01 > CAZKOK01. The sequence continues at coordinate 3,147 of CAZKOK010000425.1, forward strand.
CATAGGAAAATTATGTTTTATTAATACCTGCTTGATTTGTTCAATCTCATATAGTTTCTGTCTGCTTGTAAGATATATAATTTCAGCACCGAGGGCATACCACCCCTTGATTTTAGTAGTGGCATACTTTACAGGGACATATTTTGCATAGTCATGTATCGATGAATCCTTCATTTTAACTTGCCTGACAATTTCTTCACGTGAATGACCTACAGCATTTTTATGCATGATGATCGTACCTTCTGTGAATATTAGAATTTTCATAAAAATCCTTTTTTTTACAGCATTATGGCCAATGCAAATTCCAGGTAACCAAATTTATAGGAAATTAACATTTTTAGCCATATTTATTTTATATGACCTCATTTATTTTCTTTTTAATCTATTTCAGTCAACCTGACATAATCAGCTATACTCAGCCTGAAACACTAAAAGGAATACATGAATACTTTCATTTCATCAACTGTAAATTTCCAGGAACGGATAACATCAACTATAGTTGATGTTATATGACATTTTATAGGATATAAACAGAAACCAAAATCAGGCTAATTCCTTACAAACAAGAAATTTACGTATAAAAACGGCCATCCTCAGAATGGCCGTTCAGCCAGAAATGGGATTTGAACCCATGACCTGCTCATTACGAGTGAGCTGCTCTACCCCTGAGCTATTCTGGCATTACACTAAACGATACCGGAATAGATTATACAAAAAAAAACAATGAAATAAAAGTATGTAAAGTATTAAATACAACGATTAAAGAATTTCTCACAGAGCTCACTGAGACACAGAGTTTTCAATGCAGGATAGTCAATTTCATATGATGTTATATTTTTTTATATATAGTATTTGTTTTGGGAAAAGCCTAAATGAATAATTGGATTAATTTAAATATATCATGAAAAAC
>CAZKOK010000426.1:0-4051 GCA_964554355.1 uncultured Spirochaetia bacterium
TCAAGGGGCGGAGAATGGTGGGATACTTTTTATTCGGACAGGAGCCGGAATATCCCCTTTTTCGTAAGTGTCCCGGATGAAAACCTTGTTCAGTATGTTGAAACAAATTACATCCGGAAGGGAAAAGCCCTCGATATCGGCTGCGGCAACGGGCGTAATTCTTTATATCTGGCGGAAAATGGTTTTAAGGTAACGGGAATTGATTTTTCTTCAGAATCAGTTGATTATGCCCGGAAACATCATGCACATGATAATATCAGATATGAAGATATTTCCTTTTTTGACTTTAAAAATGATCAGAATAAATATGACTTTATTTATGACGGAGGCTGTCTGCATCATATCAGTCCGCACCGCAGAGCGGATTACCTGAAAAAGATCAAAGCGCTGCTGAAAAAGAACGGAAAATATGGAATGGAAGTATTCAACGAAAAGGGCGGTGCGAACCTGACCGATTATCAGGTTTATGCCGAACGTTCGATGAAAGGAGGGATTGCCTTCTCCAGGGATAAGCTTGAAAAAATTTTATCAGTATATTTCAATATAATCGAACTTCGTGAGATGAAAGAAATTGAGGACGGCACCGCATTCGGTAAAAGTTTCTGCTGGGTTGTGCTGATGGAGAACGGATGATCAAACTGTACCTTGAAAAAAGGCTTGATAAAAAATCTTCCGTTTGTACAATTATTCACTATAAAAAGGAAATTCATCATTCACTTATTCCGCAGCTGTATGCTGAAGGTTTTGGTGACAAGCCGTGGGGAAGCGACTGGAACAAGTGGGATTTTTTTGATCCCGAAGGTGTGTTTCTTGCGCTGGTTTCCGGCCGGTATGCGGGGTTTGTCATTTCCTATGAACGGGACGGGAACGGACATATCAGCGTCCTGACGGTGCTTCCGGAGTTCAGGGGCAGGGGAATTGCAGAAGACCTGATTGTCTGCGCTTCGGATTATCTGTTTGACAGGAAATTTAAAAAGATTTCGATAAATGTCGAAGAGGATAATGAAGCAGCTCTGGAGTTATACAGGAAACTGGGGTTTGCTGAATGTGTGGATGAATAGGGTGCGGGCTTCCGGGTTGAAACACTGTTTGCTTTCAGGTTCAGGCAGGTTTATAATTCTGAAAAGAATGATGCAAAAGGGTTTTGAATCATGAATGATTATGAAACAATTGTCATTGGAGCCGGACTTTCCGGATTAACTGCTGCCGCCTGCCTGTGCGGGCATTCTTCGGTATGCCTGGTCTCAAACAGCAGCATAGGCGCTCACAAGCCCTGCGGCGGACTGGTCAGCCCGGAAGCCCATGAATATATCCAAAGGCTGGATATCGGGTTCGGCAGCTATCATTCCGAAAACACAATACCTCTGTATATAAATTATGAGGGCAGAGATATGCTCTTCCGTTTTTACGCTGTCGACCGCGATGAGTTGAACAGAAATATTCACGAAAAGATCAGGAATAAAATCAGGACGGTGACAGCCGCGGAAACTGAGATAAAATTTTCAGATGGGAAATACCATGTAACCGACACGAAGACTTCCACGACGTATTCGGGAAAATATCTGCTGGTCGCTGACGGAGTAAATTCCTCAAGCAGAGTCAAACTCGGATATCAGAAACCGTCCGCCATCCTTGTGGAGCAGACAATAATCCGGATGAAGTCTGAAATGGCCAAATTTATATTCGACAGGGAAATTACTCCCGGCTACTATTACTGGATGATACCGAAAGGAACTGAAACGATATTCGGATATCCGGCGGAAAATAAAAGTAAGGTCATCAAAGATATTAAAAGAAGATACGGGGTCGGGATATCGGAAAAAGACAAAAGAGAACGTTATTATCTGACGAAGATCAGACACTCCGATGAAATAAATCTCGGCAGGAACAATCACTTCATACTCGGAGAGGCGGCGGGGCTGGTGATGCCACAGACAGGCGAGGGGATTACTTGCGCAGTGGCAAGCGCTTTTCTTGCTTCAAAGGCGATAACCGGTCCGGGCAGAAAGAAATCCGACACTTATAAAAATCTGATGTCGGATTACATTGAAAAAATCAAACTGGATCTTCAGATGGCAGCCGCATCCGGTTCTCACTAAAACCCTTGTACCGCCGTTTCAGTATCATTGCGTGAACGTAAGACCTTGTCTGTGCGTGAACCATCAAGAAAAAACTGGACAAGACTCATATGCACCATTTAAACTGATCAGACAGGCCCGAAGATAATTGAGGACAGCCTTGGAATTTAAGCGACTCTTTTCAAAGATAAGGGAACTCAAAACACATACAAGCATAATTGTAGTATTTATACTGATGTTTCTTACCTTTCTTATTATAAATCCAAAAGTTTTTCTGAATTACAATATTTACAGCTCTTTCATGTCCACGATTCCCTTTCTGGGGATCATGGCCCTGGCAATAACCCCGATCATCATTCTCGGGGAGATAGACCTTTCCTTCGGTCCTTGCTTTTTCCGCCTGTGTCTTCAGCCTTGTCTTTGTCAACACAGGATACATATGGCTGGCGACTCTGGCAGGTCTTTTTGTGGGCCTTGTCGCGGGTCTTTTGAATTCCGTCCTTATCGTCTGGTTTGGAATCCCTTCGCTGGTGGCTACCCTCGGCACAATGTTCTTCTGGAGGGGGATCGTAAACATTGTCGGCGAGGGCAAGGGAATTTCTCTTGTAAAGGCAAAAGGCACAATACTTTATCAGCTCTTTGTCGGCCGGCTGGGCAATTTTCTGCCGGCACAGGCAATATGGTTTCTTTTAATCGGTATCGGATTTTTCCTGACGATTAAGCATATCAAATTCTCAACGCATGTACTTTTCAATTCAAATATCTTTAATAAATCACATAAGTATGTGAAAAATATAAAATTCATCAAAACAGCTGCCTTTTCGCAGATGAGCTTTTTTGCATCCTTTGCCGGGATTCTCCTGTCGCTGGAAGTCAGCTCGTTCTGGCCCAGCCAGGGCTGTCTGCTGCCCACTCTGGCCGCGGTATTTATCGGCGGCAAAGGCGCGGTATGGGGATCCTTTTTCGGGGCGATAATCATCGGATCACTTGACGCGGGCGTAGTGGCTATCGGACTCAGCCCTTTCTGGGTCCAGGCGGTCTACGGTATCGTGATAATAATCTGCATTCTGCTTTATAACAAAGACTTCAATTTCAAGTTGATTATAGAAAACATAATGGACAATACCACTGACAATATTTTCTTCAAGGACCGTAATTCGCGATTTACACTTATCAACAAGGCTTATGCGAAATGGCTTGGTCTGGAGGATTCATCACAGGCTGTCGGCAAAAAGGTCGATGATTTTTATCCGAAAGAAGCCGCGGAAAGGATGAATAAGGAAGAAAAAGAGATACTGGATACGGGGGTTTCAATAAGCAGGGAAACTGAAGAGGAGATACCGGGCAAAAATAAAAAAGCCTGGGTCCTTTTGAAAAAATTCCCCTTTTCCAATGACAAGGGCAAAATGATAGGGACATTCGGGATCAGCAGGGACATTACCGAAAAAAATATTTCCATAGAGCGTGAAAAGGAAATGCAGAGAAAGCTGATGCAGGAGCGCGAGGAAACTGACAAACAGAAGACACAGTTTTCCATCAATCTTGCCCATGAGATCAAGACGCCGCTTACGCTGATCCAGAATTACCTGATAAAGTATATAAACAGGAAGGGCGTTGACAAGGATCTCGAAGTCGTAAAGCAGAACATCGACAAGCTGGTCGGGGACATCGTCAATTATATGGACGCCGAAAAGCTGACGAAGAACCAGATCTTCTATAATCATGATCAGCTGGTCAATTTTTCCGATGTTCTTAAAAACAAAATTGTACTCTTTAAAAGTTTCGCAAAAAACAAGAAAATAAAGCTGACCTCAGGCATCGACGAAAAAATTGTCGTCAGGGCCGATCCCTACGCGCTGGACAGGATCATAAATAACCTGATAGACAATTCGATTAAATATACCGAGAAAAACGGCTCGGTCGAAATATGCCTGAAGGAAGATAATGATTTCGTCCTGCTCGAGGTAAAAGAC
>CAZKOK010000427.1:0-4033 GCA_964554355.1 uncultured Spirochaetia bacterium
CTTAAAATACTTGCCAGATAAAGGACAAGTGACAGCTTTACCAACTCTGAAGGCTGGAAAGAAAAACTGCCGAAATAAAGCCAGCGCCTTGCCCCCATCACTTCCCTGCTTATTCCCGGCACAAATGTCAGAATAGTCAGAAGAAAGGAAATCACAAGGATTACAGGAACCATCTTCTTCAGAAAAAGAAGAGGTATCTTTACGGCCGCAAAAAACAGGACAAGGCCGGCCCCCAGCGCAATCAGCTGCTGCACAAGAAAATACGCAGGATCTCCGAAGCGCTTGAGTCCGTAATAATAGGAAGCCGAGAACATCATCGCAAGCCCTATCATGGTCAGGAGAAAGATAAAAATGAGTATAATAAAATCGCCATGTTTTCTGTCTACCCTTTCGATAGAAAAATTTTCAATCATAATTACTGCAATTTTAATGTTGATAAACTTAAAATAGTAAACAGTCCTCCCAGTATCCAGAACCTCATTACTACCTTACTTTCATCCCATCCTTTCAATTCAAAATGATGATGCAGGGGCGCCATACGGAACACCCTCTTTTTTGTCATCTTGTAACACAAGACCTGTATTATTACGGAGCCGGCTTCCAGTACAAAGACACCTCCGACAATAAACAACAGAATTTCCTTTTTAATCAGCAGAGCTATCAGCGCCAGGAGCCCTCCCATGGAAAGGCTGCCCGTATCGCCCATAAAAATTTCGGCCGGGTGCGAATTGTACCAGAGAAAACCGATACTGGCCCCGACAAGTGACAAACCGATAACCGTAAGCTCTCCTCCCTGCATAATGTAGGGTACCTGGAGATATTCGGAAAAATCCGACCTGCTTACAACATAGGCAAGGGCCGACATGGTTACTGCAACCAGAATAACCAGACCGGTAGCCAGACCGTCCAGACCGTCTGTCAGGTTTACGGCATTCGACCAGAACGAAAGAAGCAGAATTCCAAAAGGAATATAAAGAACACCAAGATCAATGACCGGGTTCTTGAGGAAGGGGAGATAGAGTTTTGTTGTATTATCATCCTTGTTAAGATAAATAAAGACAACAATTACCGCTGAAACGACAAACTGCCCCCCGAGTTTGAATCCCGCATTAAGCCCTTTTGGGTTCTTTCTGAATATTTTCAGGATGTCATCCATAAAACCGACAGCCCCGAAACCAAGAATTGTAATAACAGCGAGCCAGGCATAAAGACTTGAGAAATCCATCCACAAAAGAACGGAAATCAGAATGGAGCCGATTATCAGAAGACCTCCCATGGTAGGCGTGCCGGTTTTAATCATATGTGTCTGAGGACCGTCATCCCTGACAGACTGCCCTGCCCTGATTTTCCTGAGGCCCTTGATCATCAAAGGCCCGAGAATGAATGAAAGCAGCAGGGCCGTAACGGCGGCATAGGCGCTTCTGAAAGTCAGGTACCTGAAAATGCGGAAAAACGAAACTGTATCTGTCAGAGGATAAAACAGTTCTTTCAGCAAAGTGCAAACCTCCCTTTCAGTTTTTCGCTTATCCTTTCCAGCTCAATCCCCCTGGAGCCTTTAAGAAAAATCAGATCACCTGATTCGATTACCGAAAACAGATATTCGACAACTTCCTCAAAACTGTCTGAAATTCTTACATTGGCGTCAGAGCAATCAAGCGATCCTGCAATTTCCATGAATGATTCTCCGAAAAGGACCAGAAAATCAAATTCCCTGGAAAGCGCCAGACCTGCAACCCGCCTGTGGCTTTCGCCGGACATTTCCCCAAGCTCTTTCATTTCGCCGAGTACAACGATCTTTCTGCCTGCCGCATCAAGTCCGGAAACAAATTCAATCCCCGCAGTCATGGATTCGGGATTGGCATTATAACAGTCCTGAACAACGGTTATCCCGCCCCTCAGAATTTCGGACCTGCCGAATATGGGATCCACAGCGGAAAGAGCTTCCGCGGCTTTTCCGCCATCAATATCGAAATATTCAGCAACTGCCAGTGCGGCAAGGGCATTAAGCAGATTATGCCTTCCGGCAAGTTTCAGGTTTACAGTATGGCCCTTCCAGGAAAACCTGCACCCGTCAATCCCGAAATCTTTTACTTTGCTGATATCCTGGCTTTTAAATCCGAAAGTACAGGATTTGATATTTTCCGACAGATAATCCGCGTATTCTTCATCTTCATGTACAAATATGCAGCTTTCAGCATCGGCAAAAGACATCATTTTCCTTTTTTCGAAAGCAATATTATCTCTCGGGCCCAGAATTCCGATATGGGCCGTACCGATATTGGTATAGACTCCGTAACGCGGCCTGAAAACCTGAGCAATCTGATCCATTTCTCCTGCATAATTTATGCCCATTTCGAATACAGCATACTCATGATCTTCATTTATCTGCATGACACTCATCGGCAGACCGATGTCGGATTTCAGATTCCTTTCGGTCTGAACCGTGGCCGCAGAAGAACCGAGAACAGCAGCAATCAGGCGTCGTGTGGTAGTTTTACCATTGCTTCCCGTGACTCCGATTTTCTTAAGGTAAGGGAATCTGGCCACATGGTTTTCGGCAATCTTCTGCATTGCCATTAAAGGATCCTGAGCCACTATAAGCCCCATACAGTGTCTGGCAAGATCCGTCATATCAAATTCATTTCTGACAAAATATTCTTCGGAACAGACAAATGCGCTGCATCCGTTTTTCAAAGCAGCCGGAATAAACAGATGTCCATCGGTATTTTCACCTTTCAGAGGAATAAAAAGAAGGCCCGGTCCCGCATTTCTTGAATCAATACAGAAACCGCCGAGATTAAAAGGACCTTTTCCTTCAATAAGCTGCCCGCCGCAGAGAGCTGCCCCAGACTGAAGCGAAAATAACGGATCAGTCATTCTGCGCACCTCCATCCGGCAGTCTTACATGAATTACATTCTCTTCCGGGATTTTTTCAAGGCCGTATTTTTCAACAGCAGCTTTTTCAAGCCTGTCAAGCGACTTGTAGAGTGCAATATTGGATAAAATTTCCTTATTAAGCTCAAACTCTTCCTTCTGCTTTGCTTCAAGTTCGGCAATTTCCTGCTTTAAAACGTAAAATCTGTAATTCTGAAAAACATTCAGGAATATAAAGGCAGGGATAAGTACCACAGCAGACAGAAATATCACCTTCTTCATGCAGCATCCTCCCGGACCTTCTCGATTACCCTTAATTTTGCACTTCTTGAAGGCGGATTAAGCTCAAGTTCACGCTCTCCTGCGGTTACAGGCTTTCTGGTTAATATTTTTCCTCTCGGCACCCTGGAACATGTACAGCGCGGCTGCCCGGGAGGGCAGACACACTCTTTTGCCGTTTCGCGGAAATACTGCTTGACCATTCTGTCTTCGAGTGAATGAAAGGAAATTACAGCAAGCCTTCCGCCGACTTTCAGAACGCGGAAAGAATCGCCAAGCACTTCTTCCAGCCTGACAAGCTCACCGTTAATGAAAATCCGCACAGCCTGAAAAGTACGGGTGGCCGGATGTATTCTTCCATGGCGGTAATTCACAGGCACCGAATTCCAGATCAGATCGGCAAGCTCCTGCGAAGATTCAATTTTTTGGTCCCTGCGGTATTCTGTAATGGCAGAAGCTATTCTTCTTGAGTAACGTTCTTCCCCGAACCTGAAGATAATATCAGCAAGCTCTTTTTCGGGATATGTATTAATCAGATCCGATGCGGAAAGTTCAAGATTCCTGTCCAGCCGCATATCAAGATCTTCATCTTTCTGAAAGGAAAAGCCCCTCAGACTCTTCTGGTAATGAAAAATTGAAATGCCCAGGTCAAAAAGCACGGCATCCGGCCTGGGCCGGTTCATGTCATATGATTTAAAGAACTGATTAAACCAGATATTTATAAATTCAAGCCTGCCTGAATAGACAGCAAGCCGTTTTCTGGCAATTTCCATTATTTCAGCATCCGCATCAAGACCGATGCCCCTGCATGAAGAGTTTGAACGCATAAAGAATTCAGTATGACCGCCTTCACCGAGAGTACAGTCGATAATAAGCCCG
>CAZKOK010000428.1:0-4009 GCA_964554355.1 uncultured Spirochaetia bacterium
CTCAAATTACCAAATTGTCATCGAAAAAAAACTTACGATAACAATTTGGTAAAGTACTCAGAATAAAGAAAATCATCCGGATTGCCAAATTATGACTGTGTAAAAATTATCGGTTAATAATAGTATTGATGTGAAATCTGCCGGTTTTTCGGATGATAGTTTGGGAATGGACAGTTAAATTCTCTGTGTTTTCAGTTTGGGGAAGGGGAGTTTAACTGTCTGCGTCCAAATTAAGACTGTCTAAATTCCCGAATTGTTGTCATAGCGAAATTCGCCAAATTCCCACGCTTCTGTCATAAAATTTTCAGGTCAAAAATACGATGCCATGTAAAATATTAATACACAAAAAAAAGCCACCGTTATGATCCGGCATGAAAATAAAAATATGTCAAAGAACACAGACCTTCAATTCTGAATGGGAAATCGAGCTATGAGATACTGTCAAATGTTGTGGATGAAAAAATATCCAGAAAAACATATCTCTGTCTAAAGGCTTGATAAACTTCGAATAGATCGGCGTAAAGATTTGCGATGCCGAAAACCTCATTAGGGAGGCCGGCATGGGAAAATTAAATGCAGAATGCAAGGAGCCTTATATGTTCATCATTCAGTTTTCTGAAATCCTTGACCTCAATAATAATTTTATCCTCAACCAGAAGATCTGCAAAGCATTCGCCCAAAATCCTGCTCTTTCGGTCCACATTATACGGAACATTATACATAACCCTTATCCCTTCGTCTTTTAAATTCAGCCTACAGATATGACTGTTGATGAATATCATGCAAAAATGAAGGAAATCCATAGTAAAGATTAATCCAGAGTACAGGAAAAATACTGTATAATTTGACGGATACGAACTATTATTATCAGCAACTTCGCTGTGAACGAACATCAATATTGAGAATTGCTTTCCTTAAAACATTTCCCTTGACGATTTTAATACAGCATCATATTATGAATGCAAATACGGTAATCAATTGCCATAAAAATCCTCACCTGCATGGAAGAATAATATGCCGAAACGGAATGACATCAGAAAAGTAATGATTATAGGCTCGGGTCCGATAGTTATCGGACAAGCCGGAGAATTTGACTATTCAGGGTCCCAGGCCTGCAAAGCGCTTAGAAAACTGGGCTATGAAATAGTACTGGTAAATTCAAATCCGGCCACCATAATGACAGATCCGGGTTCGGCTGACCGGACTTATATCGAACCTTTGAACGTCCCTACCCTTACCGAGATTATTAAAAGGGAAAGGCCCGACGCGCTTCTCCCGAATCTGGGCGGACAGTCAGGACTTAATCTGACTTCAGCGCTGCAGAAAGAAGGGGTCCTGGATAAATATAATGTAAAAATCATCGGCGTACAGATCGACGCAATAGAAAGAGGAGAAGACAGGATCGAGTTCAAGAAAACGATGAACAGGCTGGGCATTGAAATGCCGAAAAGCGAACCTGCTTTTTCCATAGAGGAAGCTGAAAGCATTGCTGACAGACTCGGTTATCCCGTCGTTATCCGTCCGGCTTACACCATGGGGGGGACCGGAGGCGGACATGTATACAACGTCGAAGAACTCAGGCAGGTAGCCTACCGGGGGCTTCAGGCCAGTCTTGTTCACCAGATCCTTGTTGAAGAATCGGTGATAGGCTGGGAAGAACTGGAGCTCGAAGTTGTGCGTGATGCAAAAAACAACAAGATTACTGTCTGCTTCATTGAAAATGTGGACGCAATGGGGATCCATACCGGCGACTCATACTGCACAGCCCCGATGCTTACAATAAGCCCTGATCTTATGAAACGTCTTCAGAAGTTTTCCTATGATATAGTCGATGCAATCGAGGTTATCGGCGGAACAAACATTCAGTTTGCGCATGATCCGGAAACGGACAGAGTCGTTGTAATAGAAATAAATCCCAGAACATCAAGGTCCTCCGCACTTGCTTCAAAAGCGACCGGTTTTCCAATCGCCCTGATTTCTTCCATGCTGGCAGGCGGACTTACGATGGACGAAATTCCCTACTGGCGTGACGGGACCCTGGAAAAGTACAGTCCTTCCGGCGATTATGTGGTTGTTAAATTTGCACGATGGGCTTTTGAAAAATTCAAGGGTGTCAAAGATCAGCTTGGGACGCAGATGCGCGCTGTCGGCGAAGTAATGAGCCTTGGAAAAAACTATAAGGAATCCTTTCAGAAGGCGATAAGGTCCCTGGAAAACGGCCGTTATGGTCTTGGTTTTGCCAGAAACTTCAACAAATTATCGCTGAAGGAACTGTATATTCTGATGTCTGAACCGACCAGTGAAAGACAGTATATTCTTTACGAAGCAATCAGAAAGGGCGCGGATCCTGATATCATTCATCAAAAAACGCATATCAAAAAATGGTTTCTGGAACAGATGAAAGAACTTGTGACCCTGGAAGAGGAAATTCTCAGGCATAAAGGTTCTGCGCTGCCCGATAATCTGCTTGAGGAGGCAAAAAAATCCGGTTTTGCAGATAAATATCTTTCGCAGATACTTGGAATACCCGAGAAATCCATAAGGGAACAGAGAAAGAAAGCCGGGATAGTGCAGGCCTGGGAAGCCGTTCCTGTAAGCGGAGTCGAGAATGCCGCCTATTATTTTTCAACCTATAATGCGCCGGATTCCGTGCCGGTAAGCAGCAGAAAAAAGGTAATGGTGCTTGGCGGAGGTCCCTACCGGATCGGACAGGGGATTGAATTTGATTACTGCTGTGTGCATGCCGTATTCGCACTTAAGGAAGCCGGTTATGAGACAATCGTGGTAAACTGTAATCCTGAAACCGTATCCACCGATTATGATACTTCCGATAAACTCTATTTTGAACCGCTTACAGTGGAAGATGTCCTGAGTATTTATGAAAAGGAAAAGCCTGAGGGAATCCTGATCCAGTTCGGAGGGCAGACTCCTCTGAATATTGCCAGAGAACTTGAAGAGGCCGGCGTCAGGATTCTTGGAACATCGCCGGAAACAATAGATCTTGCCGAAGACAGGGACCGCTTCAATAAAATCATGCAGAAACTGGGAATACCGATGCCCGCTTCCGGATTCGCTTCAAGTTTCCCCGAAGCCCGCAAAATCGCCGGAAAAATCGGTTATCCTGTCCTTGTAAGGCCGTCATATGTGCTGGGCGGAAGGGGCATGGAAATCGTATTCGATGAATTGTCGCTGGAACATTATATCAACGCCGCAACCGAGATAAGCCCGGAAAGGCCTGTCCTGATAGACAAGTTCCTGAAGGACGCTGTGGAAGCGGAAGCCGATGCTCTCTGTGACGGGAAAGAGGCATTTGTCCCCTCAATAATGCAGCATATAGAATTTGCCGGTATTCATTCCGGTGATTCGGCATGCGTCATCCCGCCTGTTGATATGCCGCAGAAGCATATCGATACAATCAGCGATTATACCAGAAGGATTGCGGTCGAACTCGGTGTAGTGGGACTGATCAATATCCAGTATGCCATTTCCGATGACAAGGTTTATATTCTGGAAGCAAATCCGCGGGCATCCAGGACCGTTCCCCTTGTGTCCAAAGTGTGCGGTTTCTCCATGGCAAGAACGGCAACGGAACTCGCCATAGGCAAAAAACTTTGCGACCTGAATATTAAAATCGGCAGGATCCCTCATTTCGGTGTAAAGGAAGCAGTATTTCCATTCAACATGTTTCCTGAAGTTGATCCCCTGCTTGGGCCGGAAATGCGTTCAACCGGAGAAGTACTCGGTATCGCCGGGAGTTTTCCGCTTGCCTTTTTCAAGGCCCAGGAAGCAACCCAGCAGAAACTGCCTCTGGAAGGAAATGTCCTTATCACAATTGCCAAAAAAGACCGTTACCGCATTCTTGAAACTGCAAAAAAATACAAGGATCTTGGTTTCACTATCATGGCGACAGTCGGGACAGCACAGTTTCTTGCAGAAAAGGGCATTGAATCCCAGACTGTCAGAAAAATCCATGAAGGCCGGCCGAATATTGTTGACCACATAGCCAATG
>CAZKOK010000429.1:0-4008 GCA_964554355.1 uncultured Spirochaetia bacterium
CTGGCATCTCCGACCTTTTTAAGGCAAAGGGGAATAAAAGTTTCAGAACAGATAAAATATTCCTTTTTATCTTCAGTCTTGAGCCTGAGTATCTCCGGCAGACTGTTTTTATCTTTGGGTTTAATTTTCGATTCAAGAAATTTGTGCAGAACTTCAACATCATATTTTTTGGAAAGCCTGAAGCCTTTTTCATCCTTGAAAGCATAAATATCAGACAATGTGAAGTGATACGGTGATTTCCGCAATTTTGCATGAACAGCCTTCAGGGCCAGCTCCTGCTCCTTTTTCTTCTGAATCCTGCTTTTATAATGCAGATTGTAATGGTTTACGATATAGGCTGCCTGGCTGAAGGAGTGCTCCTTCTCCATTTTATTGTTCTTTTCCTTGAACTCCTGAATTACTGTGGAAGTCAGATGGTTCCAGAACTGGAAAGAAAAATCTGTCGGTGATGAAAGGGAAGCAATTGCGTTCCGGGTCTGGGTCAGAACGGAAGAAAACATGTCCCTGACCATCCTTTCTCTCTGCTTGAAAACAACCCTCATCTTGCTCTGCATGTAGTCGGCATTGCGCCTGTCATTCAGGTACATTTTAATTTTATAGGCGGCAAGCTCCATCAGCTTTCCGCCGAGAAGGGACACAGGGACAAGAATGCTCTTTACACCTTCAGGAAACTGTATCCTGACAAGGGGACGGACATCGCCGCCCTCGGCTGCGGATTTAAGAAATTCTTCCTTAATATTGACAACTTTTATTATGTCATTCGGGATATTCCCGTCGAATTCACTGTCCGAAGGAAAAGGAAGCTCGGGCTTTTTTTCCATTTCCTTGTAGCGCTGACGGACTGCATAATTATAATAGGCCGGAAATACAATAGTACTGATTTTGCCTGCCTCATAGGCCAGTTCACACTTTTTGTTTTCGGCAAGAGCTTCAAGTTCGGACCCTACAACAAGCGGAGAAAACATATTGGCTTCAGCTGAAGTAACCGATCCGGGTTCCGGGGTGTTCCGGAGAATAAAATGCGTAAAGGGAACAAATTCAAGAATATGCTTTTTCATCCGCAGCGAGTATTTTACCAGCAGATTATAAACTTCTTCCATAAAACTCCTAAAACTGCACCCAATATTTTATCATTCATGACAGTAAAATCAACTCAAACATTAATTTTTATCATTTAACAGTGAAAAATAAAGAAAAAAAACTCATTTTTTCAAAAAATCAGTTGCTTTTAGGATGTTTTAACGAAAAAGATTTTACTTCCTTTGTTGTAAGCCGAACGCCGCCGGCTTTTACACCTTTTACCAGATAATCCGAAATAGCAAATTCCTCTTCAAGTACCTTCAGCCTCGGTTTTGGTTTGTATTTAAGAAAGAATACCCCTGATACTGATGTAGTAACTTTCAGGACCTTTGAATTTTCCGGAACAAGTTCATAACTCCGGTCCATGATAAACTGCTCAATCTTGCATCGCTTGAGATAAACATATTTTGTTTTTTCTTCCCTGTACAGAATTGTAAAAATAACCCTGGAAACCACATCTTTTTCTGATAGCCCGCAATACCAGAGGTCCTTGTTTACAAAAAGCTTCTGAGGGGCTTTTGTTACCATATAGGATCCGTCATTTCTGATAAACAGAACTTTATCAAATTCCGAGACATCAAACAGATGCGATCCGCCCCTTACATCATATCCCAGATAACCTTTTTCATTGTCATAGCGGAGTGCCAGGTCTCTTTCCACAACATCCTTTATTTCAACCTTGTCAAAACTCAGGATCTTTGTTTTTCTGTTCATGGATGATCCGTTCTGCTGCTGGATTTCCGAAAGAAAATCAACAGCATATTCCGTAATATTCTTAAGGTGGAAGGCTATCTGCTTAAGCCTGTCATTTATTTCCTGTATTTCCTGACGGGCCTTGTTAATATCATAAAGCGAAATCCGGCGGATTGGAATTTTCAGAAGCCTTTCAACATCTTCAACTGTCACTTCGCGCTTAATTTCATCCATATAGGGTTCAAATCCGGTAAGGACTGCATTTATAACACTGTCTTTTGTCTTCATCTTCTCAATACGTTTGTAGATCCGTTCTTCGATAAAGATCCTTTCCAGAGTACGTGCATGCAGCCTGTCTTTCAGACTTTTCTGTTCGTATTTTAATTCCTGAGTCAGTATTTCCACAAGTTTGACTGCGTGATAATCAATTATTTCCGAGATTGTCATCACAACCGGTTTGCCGTCTCTTATTACAAGCAAATTTACTGAAATTGATGTTTCGCAGTCAGTATACGCATATAAGGCATCAAGCACATCCTCGGTCTTTATTCCCCTGGCCAGTTTTATCTCAATCTCGACATTTTCGGTTGTATAATCATTTATCGAAGCAATTTTAATTTTACCCTTTCTTGCAGCATTTTCAATGGAACTGATAGTGCTTTCAGTAGTTGTGCCATAGGGAATTTCACGGATAATAATTTTCTTGCCGTCTTTTGATTCATCAATTCCGGCCCGGACAAGGACCTTCCCCAGTCCGTCTTCATACTCGCTTACATCAACAAACCCGCCGGTCGGAAAATCAGGATACAGCGGATATTTCTTTTTATTGAGGGCCTGTTTGACGGCCTCCAGAACTTCGTTGAAATTATGGGGAAGAATTTTGGTGGACATTCCGACAGCAATGCCCTCTGCCCCCTGTATAAGCACAAGAGGTATCTTGCACGGGAAAACCACCGGCTCCCTGTTTCGTCCATCGTAAGAATCTTCATATTCAGTTATGTTCGGATTGTAAAGAACCTTCTTTGCCAGCGGCAGAATCCGGCATTCTATATACCTTGCTGCAGATGCTTCATCACCTGTATAGATATTGCCAAAATTCCCCTGCTTGTCGATAAACATGTCCTTGTTTGCAAGATTTACAAGGGCAGCATAAATTGACGCATCTCCGTGCGGATGGTATTTCATGCAATGGCCGGTTACATTGGCAACCTTGTGGAATTTACCGTCATCCATTTCAAGAAGCGAATGGATTATCCGCCTCTGCACCGGTTTTAAACCGTCGTCAATATGCGGAATAGCCCTGTCTTTAATTACATATGAGGCATATTCCAGGAAATTGGTATTGAAAAGCGTCTTTACGTAGGACATCAGATTAAATTCTCCATAATAAAATCACGCCTTATCGGCGTATTCTTGCCCATATAAAAATCCAGCGTTTCGCCGATATCTTTCAATGATTTCAGGTTTACAGGCACCAGTTTTATATCCTGTCCTATAAACTGACCGAACTCTTTCGGTGAAATTTCTCCAAGACCCTTGAAACGCGTAACTTCAGGGGTTGAAATTTCTTTACAGGCCTCGTCGCGCTCCCTGTTGCTGTAACAGTAACGGGTTACACTCTTGTTCCTTACCCTGAAAAGCGGTGTTTCGAGGATATACACCCTGCCGGCAACAATAAGCTCCTCGAAATAATTCAGAAAGAATGTCAGAAGAAGGTTCCGGATATGGAATCCGTCATGGTCGGCATCTGTGGCAATTACAATTTTCGAGTAACGGAGTTCCTCATTTTCATTTTCAATTCCAAGAGCCATCATCATATTGAACAGCTCCTCGTTTTTATAGATATCCGTCCTCTGTCTGCCGTAAACATTCTGAGGCTTTCCGCGCAGCGAAAACACAGCCTGGGTGAAAACATCACGGGACGAAACAATGGACCCGGACGCCGAAGCTCCCTCAGTGATAAATATCATTGAGTTTTCTCCCTTTTTTTCGCCCAGATGAAATTTGCAGTCCTTTAAATTCGGGATTTTGAGGGCGATTTTTTTGGCTGCTTCCTTTGCCTCTTTTTTTACTGCATTTAGCTCTTTGCGTAGTTTTTCATTACGGACTATTTTTTCCTGAAGCCTTTCGGCAGGTTCCTTGTTTTTATGAAGGAAGTCGACAACTCCGTTCTTTACTTCGGTTACAATCCAGGAACGTATTTCGGTATTTCCAAGCTTGTTTTTGGTCTGACTT
>CAZKOK010000430.1:0-4006 GCA_964554355.1 uncultured Spirochaetia bacterium
TGCTCTTTCTGTCCACATTATACGGAACATTATACATAACCCTTATCCCTTCGTCTTTTAAATCATAAAAAAGCCCGTTATGATAAACCCTTTTATACAGCCCCGGCCCCAAATCCTTATGCAGCTCCATCGAATACCAATAATTTTCCAGGAAAGATTTTCATACAGCATATGCATGCCTCCCGTCGGGCGATAGCGCAATGTCAAGGACATTGTCGCGAAAGCCTTTGTTTTCTTTCCTCCATAACGGTTCCACTTTTTTATATGTCAAGGATCTTCCCGAAGGGAAGACTTGCCTTGTCCTTGACATATAAAAAATGGAAAGTACAATTAAAAAAACAAAAGGATAAATCCCATCCGCGAAATCTCCCCGTACCAATACGACATCCTGTAGGGATGTTCGTGCGATAGCGGAATGTCGAAGACATTCTCGCGAAAGCTCTACCTCATATCATCCGTGGCCAAATTTATTTATTTTGATTCACATAATAGAAGCATCACTTATCTGTCCAGGGTGCGGTTGAGATTTAGTCCTGCGTCATGGGAAATATGGTAAGTTTTATGGGTGTTCACGGTATCCGGATTGCAGGCATACGCGAAGATTCTGACCAGGATAAATGAATAAGTTTACAAAGAAACCTGATACTCTCTTTAGGAAATGTTTTAGATTGAAACGCTGAATAATACTATTTTTTAAACAGCATCCTGAACAACTCTTCAGACTTTTTTGCTCCCTCGTCCGTCATTACAATTAATTTAGCCTTGCCGGCCGGATTAGAAATAAACCCTTTGTCATAAAGCCTGCCCATAGAATCCCAGTCAAAACTCTTCCAGGCACTGAAAGGTTCAAGCTTGTTGTTACTCTGCTTATGAAAATTCAGATACAGCAGCGCAAGAACCGCTTCATCTACTTTGTCTTTGTTATATTCCATTAATTACTCCCTATAATATTTCTTTTTATAATTAAATCCATTTTGCCAATGGACCATTCTCATTAAACTTCAATTCATAGCCCAGCTTCCGGTAAGCAGGCAGCCTTTTCTTAAACATTGAAATCGTCATTCCCGAACAAGCATCAACATAATCATATACCACAATCTCTTTTTTATCTTCTCCAGTAGCACGATGCAGCCTGCCGACATATTGGGTAAGTCTCCCTTTAAAAGAAATCGGCAATGTTATTAGCAAAGTATCAAGTTCCGGTATATCAAAACCTTCTCCTATTAACGATCCGGTTGCAAACAAACAAAAAACTTTATTTTCCTTCAGATTATTAACTATTGATTCCTTTATATAGTTCCTTTCCTTTTTACCCATTCCCCCAATAAGTTTATATACAGGGATCTCGTCAGGTTTCTTATTCCCAAGCTCTATTTCAAGCATGGAAATATGCTCAACACGATCAGAAAGAATAACAGGAGAACGTTTTTCGGACAGAAGAGAAATGATGTCTCCAATAATAAGATCATTCCTTTCTTTATTATTTATCAGATTCTCCCACAACAGATGAACAGGCTGATTTCTGTCCATTTCAGGAACATCAGTCTCCCTGAATTCCACCTGCCGGTTCTGACTTTCCTTATAAACATCTTCAATAGTATGAATAATCGGTCCGCACTGCATATATATGATTTTCTGGAACTGGTCTTTTCTTTTAGGTGTAGCTGTCAGTCCGAGAATATATCGTGCCGCGATTGATTTAATTACAGGTTCAAATGTTACGGTCGGCAGTCTGTGACATTCATCAATAATCACAAACTCGTATCCATTGGTTAATTCTGATATTCCTTCTTTATTGGATAAGCTTTGAAGCATGGCAATATCAATTTTGCCTTTAAGTTTCTTTCTTCCTGCGCCCAGTACCCCAATGTCCTTTTTTTCTATTTCAGGAATAAATCTGCATATAGAATCAATCCATTGTTCAATCAGGTTATTTCTGTGAACAAGTATAATTGCCGGACGGTTACGCTCTGCAATCATCTTAACGGCAATAACAGTTTTACCTGTACCAGTAGGAGCAACAAGAACTCCATTTTCATTATCTTTTATAACAGCAACAGCTTCCTTCTGGTAATCGTACAATTCACCTTCGAAACTAAATTCCATAGGATCGCTGATGTTGCGTTGATCTGTCAGGATGACATCAAAACCATTGTCTTCAAGGAGGAATTTAACTTTATTTATCACTCCTCTCGGCAGATAAATAAATTCCGAATCATTATCTCCGCAGAAAATATATTTAGGTATATTCCAGGTAGAAAACCTCATGCGCTGTGCTTCAAAATATTTGGGATTTGCAAATGTGGCAATTTTCTTCAGCTTGTTTATGATTTTACCGGGCAATTCCGAAAGCCTTATGGCTATCTGTCCTGAAAATATAATGGATACTTCACCGGAATACTCATCTTCATCATCTGAATCCAGCTGCATTATCTTTTCCGATATTGAAATATTCCGGTCATCATCAGATAGATCTGTATTATATTTAAACAAATTTAATTCCGAATAGAGTATCGTATCAATATCAGATTCAGACAATCTGCTGATATTTGAAAGATAATCCCATTGATCAGTGATTACATTGAGGTTTTCATCGACGAAACAAGTAAAACCTTTCTCTCTGAGGTTCTTCTGAAGAGGCAAGGCAATCAGATTACCGAAACCGCCTGAAGGCAAAAGATCCTGATTCGGAAAAAACCTGTCATAACTGTCAAGCTGCAATCCCTTTCTGCCGGACATCGCCAAAGTCAATATAATATCACCAAGCTGCCTTGCTTTAACTGCAGGGACCAGTTCGCTGAAAAATATCCAGGCATGCGCTCCTTTGCCTGATCTTGAAATTTCAACAGCAACATGAATTCCGGGATCAGCTGCAGCCTTTCTGTATTCCGTTACATCTTCCTGCCAGGTTGATTTATCAAAATCAGCAGCAAGAAACTTACACTTATCTGCTGGATTTATCGCATAAGATCCGATTATTGTTTTTCCCAATAAATGGTTTTTAGCAGCTGTTTCATCCAGAGGAAGAAAGCCCTGATTGGTGCAATTAGTGCATTTTACTGAAGGCTTAAAGCAAACTCCCTTTATCCACTCGTTTTTGCATACCGGACTGTATCCCTTTTTACCGCTTTTTATATTTTCCCAATATTTCGGGTATACATCTTTGCGGCATCTGAATAGTTCAAGGAATAATTCAATCTTCTCTGCCGGTGACCGGGGTGTCGATTCTGAAGCTTTTTCTCCAATAAATTCAATTGTCTTTTCAGTTAATGGAAGATGTAAAAAACTTGATAATTCTTTTTCAAGATCGGCTTTTTCTCTCTCTATTATTTTTATACGGTCCCGGATATGATTTATTCTTTCATTCTTATCCATATTTTTATCTATATAATTCCGGGCTTACTGACCGCTCAATTTTTTTATAAGGATTTTGCCGGATACTCATTGATTTCCTTATGCCTCGGCACAGGTTGAGTGACTTTTGTACTATGATTTGTATACCAGTCATGTGCTCCGCCATGACGAACGAGCACGCAGCCCATTTTCAAAAGTTTTTTAATTAATTCTCTTCTTTTCAATTGACTACCAGTTCCGCAGTATGTCTTATATAGGGAATATCTTCTTTTTCAAGATCGGCATATAAACTTTTCAGATTTTCCTTCAGTTCATCAAGTGACATACCCTGAGACATATAATCCGGAAAATCGTTGATATATCCGATGAAAAAATCTTCATCCTGCCAATATGTATAAGAAAGATGCTTCATAATTTCCTCCGCAATTGATCATATATAAATAATAATCCAAATACTGCTTTCTTCATACTTCTTTATCATGAAATATTCAGACTGATTATATCATTCATAAAATTATTGTTCAGTAAATTTCTGTCTATTTCCCTGATATATGCTTATTTTATTAAATCCGGATAACTGAAGTCTGTGCGGAAACAATCGGATGCGAAATCCATAACCAGGGCCCTGAACATGCTTGAATGGCAGGCAGTG
>CAZKOK010000431.1:0-3991 GCA_964554355.1 uncultured Spirochaetia bacterium
TCAGAAGAGAATAATCACCAGTTCTGAATTTGCTGCCAAGCGTAAGGGAATTTGCGCAGAAAGAGCATTTAAGCGGACAGCCGCGTGAAAGCATCACAGATATTTTCAGTGATTTTCCATACTGTAACGCCCTGAATGGAACATTGAATGATTCAGCTGCAGGTGCATTCCGGAAATCGGTATCTTTGTTTTCATACAAACCAGGAGGCATTTTATTTTTCCGGCCAAGGACATAATCAGCTGAATGCATGATCTGATTGTCCGCTTCGCCGCAGAAAAGGAAATCGGCAAGGCAGTTTTTAACAAAAAATCCGGGATTAACTGTGACTCCTGCGCCGCCCATTATAACGGGAACTTTATACGAGTTTTTTATTTCATTGCAGAGCATTACTGCTGTATCAGCATATGCAAAGGCAAATACTCCGATAAGCACAAGGTCCGGAGATTTTTCAATTACAGATTCTGCACATTGTTCAATCGGCGGTCCGAAATGATAATATGCACTGAAAAAACTGACAGGACCTTTTTCATTACTGAATATAAAGTCTTTTATATAATTTATTGCCGGGGGCAGGGCAACAGTGTGGCGCTCGGGCATTGAAGGAAAATCAAAAGCAATGCATTCATACACCCCGGAAAGTATTGTTTCAAGTACCTGTAATCCAAGTGTGCTTATCCGCTGAACAGATGAATAAAAATCTGAAAAAGGAGGATTAATAATTGCTATCTTCATAAGCTAATCATATTGCTTTCGGACAGATTTAAGATATTGATATTCTTCATCTGTAAGCGTAATAATTGACTTTCCGCTTAGTCTTTTCAAAAGCACCTTGCCGGTTTTCGGATACAGAAATATTTTCCTGCCCAATATTCCTCCGACATCAGATGAAATTATTTTGATACTTTCAACATTTAGATATTCAAATGCAAAATCTATATTGCTTTGCGAAACATTAATATATGATTTTCCAAGATCCTGCATAACAGTTGCGCCTCCAAAAACCTTTGCTTCAAGACTTTTTCTATCAGCGCCGTTTTTCATCAGGGAGTTTATCAGAAGTTCCATTGCAAACATACCATATTTACCGCTTTGTGTCAGATAAAATTCCTTTGAAGTAGTGGAAGGCAGCATGAAATGATTCATTCCGCCGACTTCGTTTGCATGGTCGACCAGAACAACTGATATGCATGATCCAAGTAATGTGGAAATAATAATGTCATCATAAGATGAAAAAAATTCACCAGGATGAATAAATGTAACATCTTTACCCAGTCTGGTGTTAAAACTCGTATACATTAAGTTACTCTAAAAAAAAGTAATTTCACCTTCCTCAGAACCGCTTTCTACAGCAAAACCTTCAATTTCAGCGGCCCTCTTTTTATGGTGAAATATGGTAAAATCTTCAATTATTGACTGCAGACGGTTGTTTCGTATTTCCCATTTATCAATGTTGTTTATCTGCATGATATTCTCTTTACGCAATCTGGCGTTTTTATCAATTTTCTGATATTTCCTGATTATCTGCCTGATAAAGCCTATAATTTTATCAAGGTTCCATAAATGAGAGCTTGTTTCCGAATATTTCTGATAGAAGGTATCAGAAAACAGTCTGAAGTTTTTCAGTGTTTGTTCTATTGATAAAATTTCATCGTTAAGCCTTGAGCAGGCAACATTAATATCATTTTTATATCTGGATATGAAATTATGTTCTTTTTCTGTTGAATGAAAATATGTATCAAGTACATCTCTGGTTATTTTATAAAAATCTCTTGTAAGTTCTCTGGATTCACTGATATTTTTTTCGATTGATGCAATCAGCTGGTCCATATCGTCTACAGTTGACTCCATCTGCTTCAGGATTTCCTGTTTGGATATCTCAATTTTGGATGCAACACTGATGTTGTTGAATTTCGAAACAAGATTTTCAAGGTCCTCAAAGCCTTCACTTATTCTTTCGACTTCCTCAAAAAGATTTGATGTCTGACTGCTGATTCTCTCTTTTTTATGTATTGAAAAACTCAGGTCCTTGAAAAGTGATCTCATTTTATCATGGGAATTGCAGAACATTAATGAAAGCACGCCCTGACTGTTTCTACTGAGTTTGTTTATAAAATCATTTTTTTTGGATTCAGTTTCCATGAAAATGATTTCGACAAGGGAAGTTGAGTTTTTGAAGATTCCCCTGGAATTTTCGAGTTTTTTACAGATCCCTTCAAGCAGTGAAATACTTAATTCGGATATGTTAATAATAAATGTGAACTCATCAAGTGTTTCTTCATAAGATGTAAAATCCTTTTCTTCTATGCTGTTAAGCGTCAGCAGAACATGGTCAATTGTCTGCCTGATTATATCCTGTTGCTGTATTTCTTCCATTATCGTCAGCAGCGGAGATTTTATTTTTCTGCCCGATTCAAGGATCTGGTTCATGCTGTCAACAATCCCCTTGATACCGGTATCAAGGTTCTGTTCACTTTCAATAATTTTTGCTGTGAAATCATCTATGGTCTTTTTCTGAAGGGTCTGAAGCTCGCGGAGATATATCAGATATTCAGAAAACAGCTTTCGGGCATGAGTTCCGCGTGATGTTAGCGAATCTGTTTCTTCAATTGTTTTTGATGATACTCTTTTCAGTTCCTCGGTAATATATGAAAAAGCTCCGCCGGATTTTCCTGCCTTTATTGCGTATGTCATTGCATTCAGCGAAATAAGCTCCATATTTTCAGAGGACTTGCGTACAAGATCTATACTTTCAGTCAGAGATTTGATATAGGAAAGACTGTCATTAAGGGATTTAAGAATAGCATTGTCTTCCCTGTGTATTTCTGCAAAATCATCATTTATTTTGTTAATCAGGTCTTTTAGCTCATCTTTCTGGCTTGTTTCTGATGTGCTGTTAAGTGTTCTGTTGCGACAGAAGGAAATGGTCCTGAAAGCATTATCAAGACTTTTTTCTGTCTCTGAAAGTACTTTGGGAAAATCTTCTGCTAGCGAATTATAAACCTGCTCTGTTTCCGAATTCAGGCAGTTAAGCCGTCTTATTAAATCGTCACGTTCCCTGATAATCTGATCTGTCATTAATGAAAATTATAAAATATAGAGATGACATATGCAAATATACGCTAAAATAAACTTTCACCTAACAAAGCCGTCCAGGCGGACGGCTTAAGATCAGAATAAAAAAATTATCTGATTGTTTTTTCAGTTTCGATGTCAAAGAAAGAAGCTTTCTTTAATTCGGGTTTAAAATAAACCTTGTCGCCTACTTTAAACTCATAATGGGGAGCGACACGTGCCATAATTGTATGGGAACCTGTACTGGTAAAAAGGTTGATATCGGCTCCGAGAGGCTCAATTACTTCAACTTCTGCAGAAATGCAGTTGGCTTCTTCCTTTTCCGAATAAATGAGGTCTTCAGGTCTTATGCCGAAAATAACTGTTTTGCCTATATAAGGCTTAAGGATATCTGACCATCCTTTATCAAGTTCAAGAGAAAAATTTTCTTCCTTTATGGTTACTTTTCCGCCTTTATCAGAAACTTCAACTGTGGTGAAATTCATTGGAGGAGAACCGATAAAACCGGCAACGAATCTGTTGACAGGCTGATTGTACAGTTCAAGCGGACTACCAATCTGCTGAATGATTCCGCCTTTCATAACAACGATTTTATCAGCCATTGTCATGGCCTCGACCTGGTCGTGAGTTACATAAATCATTGTTGCCTGAAGTCTTGTGTGAAGACCGGAGATTTCGGCGCGCATCTGTACTCTCAGTTTGGCATCAAGGTTTGATAATGGTTCGTCAAAAAGGAATACTTTTGGCTTTCTGACAATGGCACGTCCAACTGCAACACGCTGTCGCTGACCGCCGGATAAAGCCTTGGGTTTTCTGTCCAGAAGTTCCTCGATGTCAAGGATCTGGGCAGCTTCCTTTACACGCATTTCAATTTCTGTTTTGGGATATTTCCTGATTTTAAGTCCGAATGCCATGTTG
>CAZKOK010000432.1:0-3984 GCA_964554355.1 uncultured Spirochaetia bacterium
TTATCCCAGGAGGCGTATGACCGCCTTCAGGAGGAAAGTAAAATTGCAGTATTCGGGCAGGTACTTGATTACAACAGGTTCGATTATCTTTATGACGGGAATATTATCACTTTTGCCGGATGGATGGATTCCGGCTGCCTGGAAATAACTCCCAATGTGCCGTTCAATGATTCATATTCAGGCTCAATCGTTTTTATTTCTGTCGCTGTGGAGGATAATATCTGATATGGAAAATAAAAATGCAATATTTCAGGAAGAATTCAATTTTACATTCACTGATAAGAAAAATATCCTTAATATAATTATCAATCTGCTTGCCCTGGCGCTTTTTGCCTATCTCTCGAGTCCTCTGTATAATGCCAACCATTATTTCAAACAGGGTATTCAGCCTTTATGCGCTACAGCTGTTTCTATTACAGCGCTGCTTGTGCTGCTTTTAACAATCATAAGAAAAGAGAGCCTGTCTCTTGATAATGAAAAGGTAACAAAGCTGAAAATATGGGTCCACTCATCACCGCTGTCGGCAAGGCAGATAATCATTCCGAATATTTTATTTTCCTTATGGTTTTCATTCTTTCTGATGTCAATGGCATTTCCGATTCTGATAATCGGTTTTGCGACCAGCGGAGCGGGAATCGGAAACATGCTTGTTTGTATTGTGTTCCTTTTTATATTCTCGTTCACATTTCAGATAATCAGCCTTATAATCAGGTATCTGTCTGATAATCAGGGTGTGTATATTTCTCTCTGGATAGTCATTATTCTTGTTCTCGTTATTTCTTTCTCCATTTTTACAAAATCCAATCCTTTTTCCACAATCTCGGGGATTTTTTCCAGTGATCGGGAGCTTTATCCACCGCTCATGGTTTTCGGCGCAAGTCTTCCGTATTTTACACGCGGTTTTGTGGCAGCAGTAGTAATTCTTGCGGTCTCGCTTACTGTTTTCAGATTACAGCTGGCTGTCGGGAAAAGAGGAGGCAGAAAATAATATGCAGATACTTATAGAAACTGCAAAACGTGCACGAAACAGGATATTCACTGTTTCTCTTGTTAAAAATATTCTGTACAGCCTGTTTTTCTGGTGCCTGCTTTCATTTCCGGTAATACTTTTGAAACAGTTTCTGATAATTGATTTTAATACAGCTATTCTGCCCGTAATACTTGCAATAGTAATATTAACTGCCGGAATTATTGTTTACCTGCGCAGGCCCGGGAAAAGAGAAGCCATATGTCTCGCCGACAATAACGGCGGTCTTAAAGCACGGCTTATTGCCGGCTATGATCTGATGGAAAAAAACTGGGACAATCCCTATTCCGGTCTCATAAAGGATGATATCAGCAGACAGACGGAAAACCTGGAAGTGCGAAGACTCTTCCCTCTGGAAATACCGAAATTCACTATTACCCTTCCCTTCATGCTGCTGATAATAATCACACTGCTTTTTTTTCAGATCCCGCCTCACTGGTTCAGAAATATTGATCCCGTCATATTCAGCCAGGGAACAGAACTGGAAGAATTGAGTAAAAAATTCCTGGCTAACAACCGGGACAGCAAGGATACCAGCAATCTGGCCCTTGCAGAAGAAATGGAACGGCTTGCCGAACAGTTCAGAACAGTTCCGCAGTCAAGAAATTCTGCAAGAGAAAAACTTGATGAGCTGATTAAAAAAATGAAAGAGACCCTGAAAGACGCACGCCGCAGATCCATGGACGATATGAATTCCGACATTTTTCAGGAAGCAGAAGAAGCCTTTCAGATGATGGATGAAAATCAGCTCAGTCAGGATGATATAAATGATCTGGAAAGAAGACTGATGAACTCAGACGAGTTAAGCCCTGAAACAAAAGAAGAAATCAGCCGGCGGTTTGATGCATACAAAACAAATCCGGACGAGAAGGCTCAGCAGGAACTTGCGGAAAATCTGCGCAAGCAGATGGAAGCAGAGAATCCCTATTCCGATAACGGCGGCAGTCCACTCGAAGAAACCATCAGGGACATGGAGTCCGGACGGGATTCTCTGGCAGAAAATGATGACAACCGTTCAAGCGAATCTGTTGAAGGAAGTTCCAGCATGGAAGGCAGCGGAGAACAGGAAGCAATGGAGGACCTCCCGCATTCAAGCGGCGGCGAAAGCAAACCCGGAACACAGGATATGCCCGACGAAGCTGACCCGTTCAACAGGGAGGGAATGGAACGCGATCTTCAGTCTTCTCCTGATGATATTATTGCAAGTCAGGACAGGGTGCGTGCAGAAGTAAAAAACCTTCCACAGGTAAGCAGACAGAAAATCAATACAGAAGAACTTGATCTCAAATACAGAAAAGCGGTTGAAGCCAATATCCTTAAAGAAGATATCCCAATCTCGATGAGAGAATACATAAAAGATTATTTTATCGGCATCGGGGTCCTGAGCCAGGGTCCCGAAGGCGAATTACAAGGAGACTTAGATGGAAGTGAGTAAAAAAGCAACTGAAGAACTGCGGGCAAATATATCACGGGTAAAGAAGGAAATACAGAAAGCTGTTGTCGGACATGAACAGATAATTGATGAAGTACTGGTCTGTCTGCTCTGCAACGGACATGCCCTTCTTGAAGGTGTCCCGGGTCTTGGAAAAACCTATCTTATCAAAACACTGGGAGACGTACTCGACCTGCAGGCCTCCCGCGTGCAGTTTACTCCTGATCTGATGCCTGCAGATATTATCGGGACCAATATTCTGATGACTGATGTACATGAAAAGAACATGATTCAGTTCCAGAAGGGGCCTATCTTTACGCAGATTCTGCTTGCTGATGAAATCAACAGAGCAACTCCAAAGACCCAGTCAGCGCTTCTTGAAGCAATGCAGGAGCATTCGGTAACTGTCGGCGGGCAGAGTTATTCCCTTGATGAACCGTTCATAGTGCTTGCAACACAAAACCCGATTGAAATGGAAGGGACATACCCTCTCCCGGAAGCCCAGATGGACAGATTCATGTTTAAGCTTAAAGTTGATTTTCCGGATATTGATGATCTTTCCGTAATTATAGACCGGACAACCCAGGGTGAAGAGCCTTCTCCGGACAAAGTGATTAATGCGGAAGATATTATCAAAATGAAAAAACTGATCCGTGATGTGCCGCTTGCAGAAGAAGTTAAAAACTACGCATTACGACTTGTTCTTGCCACCCATTCAAACGAAAAAGACTCAAAAGTTTCCGGCTATATCCGCTACGGAGCAAGTCCGCGCGGAGCCCAGAGTATTATTATGGCTGCCAAGGTTTTCGCTTTGATAGACGGCAGATACAATATAAGTTTTGAAGATATCGAACGGGCCGCTCTGCCATCGCTGCGCCACAGGCTGATTCTTTCATTCGAAGGCGAAGCCGAAGGAATAAGCCCTGAAACGATTATCGAAACCTTAATAAAAGAAATACCGAGGAACTGAAAGACATGGATTCATTATTTCTGGATTCGGAATTCCTGAAAAAGCTTGAATATCTTGCATTCCTTTCAAAAAGAATAAGGAAGGGATCGATGCGCGGAGAGCATTTTACCTATAAAAAGGGATCCAGTCTGGAATTCAGGGACCACCGCTCTTATAATGCAGGAGACGATTTCCGCTATATCGACTGGAATGTTTACTCACGACTGCGGCGGCTGTTTGTAAAACTGTTTGCAGCTGAAGAGGATCTGACAATACATATTCTTGTTGATACAAGTTCATCGATGGCCGACAGCAGACTGGAAAAACTTACTTATGCGAAAAAGCTTGCGGCCGCGCTGGGCTACATCGGTCTTTCAAATCTGGAAAGAGTCGGGCTTGTTTCATTTCATGGGAAAATAGGGGCTTCGCTTCCTGCAATCCGCAGGAAAAACCAGAGTTTCAGCATGTTTAATTTCCTTTCAAATCTTGAAGCTGACGGTGAAACGCAGATTAACCGGGTGCTTTTGAATTTCTCGGCAAAATCTGAGATTTCGAGACTCTTTATACTTGCAGTGT
>CAZKOK010000433.1:0-3982 GCA_964554355.1 uncultured Spirochaetia bacterium
AATGATGATATACAGAAAGTACTGACAGACTCGTTCGGAAAAGCATATGCAGAAAACCAGTTTAATAAAATTGTGGAATTCATGACCGGATATCACCCACAGAAATGCCCGGCCGACAAATTTGAAATACCGGGAAAAGTAAAATGCATGGTTCTGGTTTATGAAGGAGAAAGCGCTGTAAAAAAGATCCGCCATGTACTTGGACCTACCGATCCCACCAAAGCTCCCGGAGGGACTGTAAGAAGGGAATTCGGAAGTGATGTAATGGTTAATACAGCACACGCATCTGATTCAGCGGAAAATGCAAAAAAAGAAATGGAAATTGTCAAAATACAGAATAATGACCTCAGTTCGATAATCTATCAATATCTGGACAGTAGAAATAAGTAATGATACTGATATTATCGCCTGTGCCTGAAATTACAGAATTTCTGGTTAAATATGCGGAAAACTATGATGGAATTCAGTGGAACGGATTTCGTGAATATAATCTTGTTCTGTCAGGCAGGGCCTGCATAATCGGGGATTCCGGCACAGGGAAGGTAATTACCTCGCTTTTTACACAGCATTTAATTGAAAAATACAGTACCAAAGCAATAATTTTGTGCGGTCTCTGCGGTTCACTTGCAAATGACTATAAAGCAGGAGATATAGTTCTCGGCAGGGATTTTGTCCAGCATGATTTTGATGTGAAAGCACTTGGTTATGAATATGGAGAAATTCCCGGCAAAAAAATCCGTTTTATTAATTCGGACAGAAAACTTCTTGAAAAAGCAGGGCTTTACAGGTCCGGAACAACTGATATTCATACAGGAAGAATACTAAGCGGAGACCAGTTTATCACTGATAAAAACAGGGCAGAAAAGGAAGGAATTTTCAATGAACTTGAAGGCGACTGTGTTGATATGGAATCAGCGGCAGCAGCTGTCACAGCAAGAATCAATAATATCCCTTTTCTTTCAATAACAGCAGTTTCTGATGTGGCTGATGGAAAAACCAGTATAAATTTCAGAAAATTCTGCCGTAAAGCTTCACAGGATATTATGAAGATACTGGATCATTTGCTAAAACAGCTTTAAAATTTTTGTAAATTCGGTTAGAATTGTTATAAGGAGTCTTAAGTGTCCGGATTTTTCCCTTGGCTAAGAAAAGTATACTTTTTCAAGTCGCTTGCTGACAAGGAAATAAATGAAATAGAGAAAATATGCCATCAGAAAGAATACAGACCGGGTGAAGTAATATTTCAGGAAAATGACCCTCCGGACAATTTTTATATCGTGGTTGAAGGAGCAGTTGAAGTCTGGAAAAATTATTTTTCACAGCCCAAAGACCTGCTTGCAGTGCACGGGCCGGGAAATTTTTTCGGAGAGATGGCCCTGATTGATGATCTGCCGAGAAGCGCAACCGTAGTAACAAAAGAACCCACCAAACTTCTTTTTATTGCAAAAAAAGATTTTGATATTATCATAAGTCAGAATGTAAGTGTGGCTTATTCGATTATGATGTCAATTTCGCAGATTATACGAAACAGCAATGAATCATTTGTTGCAAATCTCCATAAAAGGAACCTGGAACTTGAAAAAACCAACAGGGAACTGAAAGAAACGCAGGATGAACTGCTAAAGGCTGAAAGGCTTTCGACAGTTGGGAAATTTTCATCAATGATTATTCATGATCTGAAAAATCCGATTTCAATAATAAAGAGCTATGCGGAAATGATTCCGATGAATCTTGATGACCAGGAAAAAACGAAAAAATGCGCATCAAATATTGCCAGAGAAGCTGAACGGCTTGCCCATCTGGCCGGCGAACTTCTTGATTTTTCACGTGGGGATTTAAGGCTGAATTATTCCGTAGTATCAGTTGAAAATCTTGTAATGCTTGTAATGAACAGCATAAGCGTAAAGACTGATAAAAAGGGAATAAACGTAAAAACGGATATCAAATTCAAAGGCGCCATAGTAATTGATTTTGAGAGGATACAGCGGGTTCTGATAAATATTCTTGATAACGCCTGCAAGGCGATGTCCAAAAACGGAAATCTGTATATAGGGATCAAAGAGGAAAATGAGAAAATCTGTTTTAATATAAAAGACGACGGCGAAGGAATGCCCGAATCAGTCATGGCCAGGATGTTTGAGCCGTTTTATTCGTCTTCAGCCCAGGGTGGTACAGGACTGGGTATGCTTGTTGTTCAGAATATCATAGAAGCCCATAAGGGAACACTCGATATCAGGAGTAAACCGGGAGAAGGTACGGAAGTAAGTATTTATCTTCCAAAAAAACAGAAAATATAGCATGAAATGTCTGTTTTTTTGTAACAAATGAAGCTTTTTATCAGCGTTATATTATTTTTTATATTAAGTCTGAACTGCTATCCTCTGGAAAAGGTACAGTTTGAATTAATTCCGGGCAAACGTATTACTTTTCTTGAGATTAAAAACCTTACGCAGACGGTGAATTCACGATATATCGGACTTCTTTCAAGAGAA
This sequence comes from uncultured Spirochaetia bacterium, assembly GCA_964554355.1. Lineage (GTDB taxonomy): Bacteria > Spirochaetota > Spirochaetia > CAZKOK01 > CAZKOK01 > CAZKOK01. The sequence continues at coordinate 2,493 of CAZKOK010000433.1, forward strand.
GAAAGGGGAATCCTTGTTACAGAGGATTACGGTTCGACATATGAAGGAAGTTTTTATCTGTCCCGCTCCCTGAAGCATGATGCAAGATTTGTGGAAAAACCGCTGGAACGGACCGAAGAAGTCCTTCTCGATTACAATATAAGTACGGGCTTTACAGTCCGCGGAGATTCGGTCCATCCTGAGCTGCAGGGATTTCCGGTATTTCCTGAAGATCCTGTCGGTCAGGGTGAAAAATGGAAGTCATATTCAATAAGATATGTTGACCCACTCGAAAAAGGGAATCCGACAGCTGTCAGCTTTTACTGTGAATACGAATATAGCGGACTTACGGAATATACCGGAAGGGAAGCTCACCTTATCAAGGCAAAATACGCATTAAGATATAAAAACGAATCAGGCAACGGCGATCCTGAGCTTGCCGAAATTAAATACGCCGGGCATGATGTCGATATATATGTTTTCACAGATTATGGAGGAATCCTGATTATCGATAAACTGGGAATACGTGGAGGTACCCAGGAAGAGTATAACTATTTTGACGGGACCCATGTCATACAGTCCGGTACGATAATTACCTGGATAAACGCTTCGGTGACAATGAACAGGACAGAGATTATCGAAGATTTTAACAGGAAAATCGATAAAAGCATTACGGAGGATGATATTCTGCCTGGATTTGATGATAAAAACATCAAGGTTACGGAAGTTGAGCAGGGAGTGAAACTTGAACTGACCGACATACATTTCGTTGCTGACAAGGCCGAAATACTGCCTGACGAAAAGGAAAGACTCGACCTGATAGCAGAACTTCTGAAATCTGTCCCCGACCGGACAATTCATGTCATCGGACATACTGCAAGAGTAGGAGACATTTCCAACGAGCAGGAACTCTCCGAAGAACGCGCACATACAATAGTCAAAGAGCTTATTAAAAGAGGAATTCCCGCAAAACGTTTTATTTATGAGGGACGCGGAGGAACGGAGCCTGTCGGCGACAATTCAACCGAAGAAGGGCGCAGAAAAAACAGGCGCGTCGAAATAATCATACTGGAAGATTAAACAGAGTTGACTTTTTCGGTAATAATATCTATATTCATGTACTCAAAGGAAAGACAAGGAGTTCAAATGTCTAAAGCACATCGTGGAAAAGGCGTCCGTGAATTAAAGAATTCAGGCAGAGGAACATGCCCTTTGTGTAAAAAAACCGGAATCAAGGTTATGTACGAAAGGGAAATCGGCGAAAAGAAAGTTGTTGTCTGTAAACAGTGTAATGCTGCTGTAGGACACGACAAAATGAAAGAAGCAATCGCCGCTTTATAATATTCAATGGTCTGCCGTATTTTCCGGCAGACTATCTGAAACCGGTACTGCATGTAAATTATGCTGTCTGCAGAAAATATTCTTATACTGTATTTATTATTTTTCACGCTTGAATTCATAACTGAAAACTCTCTTCTGTTTCTCAACCTGAATAAAATTAAAAAGAACGG
>CAZKOK010000434.1:0-3970 GCA_964554355.1 uncultured Spirochaetia bacterium
TATCCGGCAAGACAGGATCGGTCTGTTTTATTGCAACGGCTCCGTTTTTTTTCTTTTCGCTTCTGGGATTCAGGGCTGGAAAACGCTGGAAGATATTTTATGGAATCATGCTTCTGTCGCTGATTATGCTTTATGTTCTGGATTTGTTCCTGGGTGATTTGTCATTTCTGCAGCCTGTATTTTCAATGCTGTTTCTGGCGGTGACGGTGTTTGGAATTGTGATAATAATTGTCAATTTCAAAAGAATAGCAGGTGATTCACTGCGCAGGGCCCTTCTTGTTTTTTTCCTGATATCCCTGTTTTTCATGCCCATGATGCTTCTTGATATGAACCTGCACAGAATACGTCCCGACCACTGGATGCAGCAGTTTAACAATATCACCCAGCCGCTCTATTTCCTGGTTGTAAATATCTGCTGCATTTATTTTGTGCTTAAATACCTGAGCCAGCCGTCATTAAGAAAAGAAGGCAGTTTTACCAGGTACTTCCTTGATAAATACCATATCACTGAACGTGAGCAGGAAATCATTAAAAAACTGTTATCGGGATTAAGTTCAAAGGAAATAGCCGAAACTGTTTTTATTTCACCGAAAACTGTTGATAATCACATCTACAACATCTTTCAGAAACTCGGAATCAGAAACCGCCTGCAATTGGTCCAGATGATCAATTCCAATTCCGAGTAAGTTTTTCCGTTGACACTCTGAAAATAACTCACGCTACGACGCGACGGGGACAAAGATAAAATTTTATGGACTTCCGTGAAAAAAAATCTCATGGAAACCATTGGAATTTTCTTGTGCCGTCAGGATCGTAGCGTCGTCGCGCCGTAGCGTGAGATCTTTTTCAAACATAATTATAGTAGGTGATTTCACCAAATTGATGATTTGAGTAATATTCCTCATTTTCTGTCGCTTATAAATGAGTTAGTTTTGATACATATTTCAGTTGGAGGAGAATATCATGATTAAATCGAAACGGCAGAAAATCAGGAGGGCTTTTGTTTTTGCAAGTCTCCTGCTTTTTCCCATAACCATTTTTTATTTTTCGCCGTATATTCCGCTGATGGGGGCAGCCGAAGGAATTGTCAGCGGAAGTCTGTTTGTTTTTCTGGCCATGTTTGTTGTATCTATGATTTCAGGACGGTTTTTCTGCGGCTGGCTCTGTCCGGCAGGGGCCGTTCAGGAATTTACAGGTGAAATCCGGACAAAGAAGGTTAACAGAAAAAAAACCGGATGGATAAAATTCCTGATCTGGGTGCCATGGTTACTCCTGATTGTATATGTAACACTGAAAGCGGGCGGTTTCAGGAAAGCGGATTTTTTCTATCAGACCGATCATGGTATTTCCGTATCAAATATCTATGCTTACATTGTTTATTACGGAGTGATTTTCCTGTTTCTGGCAACTGGGGTTATTGCCGGACGAAGAGGCGGTTGTCACAGCCTGTGCTGGATGGCACCTTTCATGATCGGCGGCAAGAAAATAGGAAGCCTGCTTGCAATTCCGAGGCTTCACATTAAAAAGAAAAATAACGACTGTACGGAATGCGGGCTCTGCACAAAAAGATGTCCGATGAGCATTGATGTAATGGAAGAACTTAAAAATGGTACACTGTCAGATCAGACCGACTGCATACTCTGCGGGGAATGCGCTGACAATTGTCCGAAGAAAGTCATCGGTTTCGGATTCGGGAGAAGGGGACAAAAGTGAAAATAGTCCTGGCCCTGATATTGATGTTTTCCTGCGCCGTCTGTAATACATTACAGAAAGTGAATTAAAATACCTCACGCTACGACGCTACGATTAAGAGAGGCGCAACGGTTTTATTTGGGTTTGGATTATTTTAAAATATTAGCCATATTTAAGAATAAGTTATTGGAGTAATTTTTTAAAAACTCGTAGCGTCGTTTTGCCCGTAGCGCCGTTGCGTGAGGTATTATTGATAGTATACTCTATGAAGAGGCCTTTATAATCAATGCAAAGTACAGCGGTCCGGCCCCATCACAGACATCGGGCAGGATGATCCTGCCGGATTCAGTCTCTTCTCCGGCATCTGTATGCGGTCTGACAATTTCGAACAATCCTTTTCTTTTTTTAATGAGTTTTTTTATTACATTATCATTTTCAAGTGGTGATATACTGCATGTGCTGTAGACTATACGCCCGCCGGGTTTTGCTGCGTCAAGTGCTGCGGCAAGCATCGCGAACTGCTGAACGGCAAGTCTTTTGCTTCTGGACGGACTCCACTGCTTAAGATGGGCCGGAGAGTTAAGCACATGCCTTTCTGATGAACAGGGAGCATCAAGCAGAATTGCATCATACTCATTCTGTTCATGCAGACCCCATTTTGCGGCATCATGGCTGGTTATTTTAATAACTGATGCAAGATTTTCAGGCAGGTGTTTTTCAATTACCTGTCTGAGTCGTTTTCTGCGGTCCGCAGAACGGTCGTTTGCTGTCAGCGAGCCTTTTCCGTTGAGTGCTGCAGCCAGGACCAGCGTTTTTCCGCCTGGAGCTGCACACATGTCCAAAACTTTTTCGCCAGGTTTTACATCCAGTGTCTTTGGGGGGAAAAGAGAAGCAGAATCAAGATAATATTCAGATTTTAAGCCGGATGAAAAGGCAACAGGGCTGTTTTCATTCCTAAAGCTGTTTTTTAAAAGTACCCAGCGTTCTTTGAATATATCCTGATAAAATTCATTAAAATCAGTCAATCAGTCTTCTCCGTAAAATAAGCGGTCATATTCTTTTATCATTCTGCCCCAGCCGTATTCAAGGTATGCATTTCTTAATTCCTTGCTTGCGTCAGCCGGGAAAGGCATATCAAGCAGTTTCCTGAGCTTTGCCTGCAGGTCCTTTTCATCACTGTAAAGAAGGTCCCTGTGAAACTTTTCAGGCAGCAGTTCCGGATAGCTTAATCTGTCAGGAAGCAAGGGTATGCAGCCTGCAAGAATTGCTTCAATAACCGATATGCCGAAATTTTCCTGGATTGCCGTGCTTATTACGATATCACCCTGCCGGAGGATTTTAAGATAATCCTCCCTGTTTTCAAGCCGGCCGTAGCGGATGATTTTCCCCCCGAAATGCTTTTTTGCCCTTATAAACTCTTTGGGAACTATCCGGAAATTTTCTCCAAGCAGGGCAATATTGAATTTCTTCCCGGCCGCTTCCGCTTTTTTAAGGGCGCGGAAGAATACCTGCGGCTGTTTGTCAAATTCCCAGCGGTGGTTCCAGATGACAAGAGGAGGACCTGGCTGTATATCATCAGAAACCCCGGGATCTTCAACGCCCGGATAAATTACGGATATTTTTTTTTGAAGCGCATCGGGGACCCATTGGGGAACATACTCCGGCATACGGCTTAAAAAAAGCGGAAGTTCCCTGAGGAATTCATTTTTATGGAATTCCGAATTGAAAAGAATTTTATCGGCGCTCAGCGCTGTAGTAATATCCGTAAATCCGAACTGGTAATCAATCTGGCTGTCCTCCGGAAGCGGGTATGAAAGCTGGTTTTCATGTAAATAGACATAAGCAGGCGGACATCTGCCGCCCCAAAGGCTTTTCAGGTCGGCCAGGCTCATCAGCCCCGACATAAAAAGAAAATCATACTGTTCAGGGTTTTTAATTTTCTTATAAAAATAAAGTGCTGCACCGCGCATCCTCCATTTCCAGAAACGGGAAGGCATGGTGTGCAGATCTATATCATGGGATGAATGCTTTACCAGATTGTCGGCAAAGTTTTTATGGGATCCGCCGTAGAATGGTTCAAGGAAAAGGATTTTTGCCATTCATTAATATTAGCACAAAAAAACTGCCGAATGGAAGATGTATATAAAACAGATGAATAGACAGCAGACTCCTGATTTAATGATTGACTTTTGGTAATAACAAATATAAAGATAATAGATAAGCCATCATAGCTGTCCAAAATAATCATATCAATACCAATTGTAGTCTGTTGTCTGGT
>CAZKOK010000435.1:0-3962 GCA_964554355.1 uncultured Spirochaetia bacterium
GAAGATTTTTTATCTCCATGGATTGATCAATGGGGGTAGTAATGCTGATTTTTGTCCAGTTAGTCCATCCGCCGGGAAATTCTGATATATTGAATGATTCAAAATGCGCCCTGTCGGATCTTGTTGATCTGATGCCGAGTGTTATGGATTCTATATCAGATACAGCCAACGGATCATGCTTTATCCATACGGAAAATGTATACTGTCCGTCGATAAGGGGGGGGCGACCTTCGCTAAACTGTGTTAAGTGAAGCACAAAATTATAATCAATATCTGTCCTGGCCATCCTGATTGAGTGAATTGTTCCGTTATTGGAATACTGCTGGCCGGAACCGCCGGGAGCTCCCAGCGAAAACTGAGTCCCGGTTTTAAGAATAAAATCACTTAAATAAATATCTTCGGCAGTACCTCCCGTTGAATAAATCGGCCAGTTGGTTCCGACAGCATATGGTTTGAAGTCTGTGTATGTAATATTGACGGCAGCACTGTACGTTGATCCTATATTCGTCCCCGGCGGCACCGGAGTCGGAAGATTTGCCTGTATCGGATATGAACGCATTTCATCATAATTCAGATTGAAAACAAGGTCAGATCCTGGACCCGGATTGTTTATGGTTCCGGTTCCTGGCCAGCTGGTGTCAGTAAGAATATCAGCAGGAGCCACGTCGGTAATTGTCATATAACAAACATCAGCACCTGCAGGCGGGCCTGGAAGGGCAACTGTACCGGAATAATCAAAAATAAAATATGGATATCCGGCAGCCGTTACTACTTCCCAGGAATTCGGATCAGGAATTGCAGTCAGCACACCGTCTACAAGCACTTGTTTTGGAGTTAATAGTTCGGTCTGATTCGCCGTATCTCCGGGAAACGTCGGAAGCACAAACCCCTCAATCAGATTAATCGGGTTCCCGTCGCTGTCGTAATATTCCTCGAAATAATTCGGCAGTTCACAGCTTATCAGAATGAGCAAAACGAGTGTTATAATCATCCCCGCGCGTTTCATCATATTGAAAGTATACTACTGTTTACCCGGAATTTCTATGCAATATTTGAATGTAAAGGTGGACAGCAGGCGAATATTGCCGGTATAGTTATCAGAAATGGTTAACCCTTCTGTTTCAGTAATTATTCCCGTCTATAACCGGGCTGGTATGCTCCGGCAGGCCCTGGATTCCGTATTTCTGCAGAATTATGACAATATGCAGGTTATTGTGGCGGATGACGGTTCCGATGATGATCCGGCTTCGGTTGTCCGGGAATATACTGCAGAACTTGTCAGGATTGAGCATTGCGGGTTTCCCGGGAAGGTGAGGAATATCGCTGTCGAAATGGCAAAAGGAGACCTGATAGCATTTCTTGATTCCGATGACTTGTGGAAGCCCGGCAAGCTTGCGGCCCAGACCGGGGAACTGGCCTCCGGCGGAAAACTCCTTTGCCACACCCGCGAAATCTGGGACCGTGAAGGAAAAATGGTGTCCCAGAGAAAACAGAGACACCAGAGGGAAGGAGATATTTTTACCGACGCTCTTAAAAAATGCATTATCGGCCCTTCGACGGTGCTTATGGACAAAAAGCTGTTTGTTCAGACGGGAGGGTTTCGCGAAGATCTGGAAATCGCAGAAGATTATGAGCTTTGGTTAAGGATCACGGACAGGCATCCGGTAAGTTATATCGATGAACCGCTGGTAATAAAGAGGGCAGGAAGCTGGCCCCAGCTTTCGGAGAAATACGGGATGATAGAATATTTCCGTATTCTGGCGCTGAAGGACCTTGCAGATGCTTCGGTGTTTACACAGGAACATCAGGCCGAGGCGGCAGCCGAGCTGTCCCGGAAGTGCGCTATTTATGCGGCCGGGTGTGAAAAACGCGGCAAAAAGGATCAAGCCGGGATTTACATGGAACTTTCAAGGCAGTATCAGCTTAAAGGTCCTTCAGGCATTTCTTAAGGACTTGCTTAAGTTCGGGTATCGTTTTTGCGTATTCGATAATTGCTTCGAGGTATCCTGAAGGCTCGCCTGTATCAAGCCTTTTCCCTTCAGTCTGACAGCACACGACCTTGTTCTGTTCCATCAGTTTGTTCAGGGCATAGATATGGTAATATTCGCCTTTTTTGTGCTTTTCCCAGCCCTCTTCAAGCAGGCTGAAAAACCCGGGTGTACAAAGAAACCTGCCGATTGATACTTCGCTGCCGGGCTCTTTTCCGGGGGCCGGTTTTTCAACAATCTTTTTTACATGAAAATTGTCTTCGGCAAGTTCGAGTACGCCGTAACGGTTAATATCCGGAGGATTATGAACAGCGGCAAGAACACAACAGCCGGTCTCATTGTACATTTCGATCAGATGTCTGCTCAGGGGGGTTTCACCAAAAACAATATCATCAGGGTAGGCAACTATACAGGGGTCCTGGCCGGTAATCTCTTTGGCCAGAAGAAGGGCATGACCGGTGCCCAGCATTTCAGTCTGCCGCACAAAATAGAAATTTGCTTTGTATGGTTTGATTGATTCGAGTTTACTGCTGTTTTTTTTTCCGCTAAAAACCGATTCGAGTTCGGGTTCCCTGTCGAAATAATCTTCAAGCGCTTTTTTTCTGCGGGATGTAATTATGATGATATCCTTAATGCCGGAGGCGATAAATTCTTCAACAATGAAAGCTATCGATGGTTTATTGACAAGCGGGATCATTTCCTTCGGTATTGTTTTTGTAAAAGGAAGGAATCTTGTTCCGTATCCTGCTGCAACGATTATTCCTTTTATCCGGGTTTTATTTTCCTTCATTGCAAATCCTTAATATTCAAATATTGACGTCATCGCTACAGTGCGTTACATTTGTTCTCATGAAAAGATTACTGCTTTTAACGGCATTTCTGCAAGTACTTATTTTATCATGCTCTGTAAATCAGGAAATGGATTTGAATATCGATTCATCCGGTACAGTCAGTCTGAAGATAGAGCTTCATCCGATTTTCAGGGACTATCTGATTGATATTTCGGATATTCTGGCAGATACTCCGGACAGCCGGAATCTTTTTGATGTGAACAGAATCAAAACAGCGGTTGCTGCCAGAAAAGGACTCAAGCTTATAAGCGTAAATACTCCGGAAAGGGACATCCTTGAAATGACCGTAAAATTTGATCATGTCGAGGATATCATTACCAGCCAGGAAGCGGAAAAAACAGAAGATGTTCTGGTCCTTTCAAAATCCGGCGGAGTAAGTGTTCTGGATTTTCATCTGACGGCGGGAAATTTCCGTTCTGTTCTGGCCCTTGCAGCAATTGACGATTCTCCGCTTGTCGATACATTCGGCCCCAGTGAGACTGCGCCCTGGGACGAAGAAGAATATCTTGATTCTGTTTCCTACGCTCTGGAAGAAAATGCAACTGTACCCGAAATAGAAAAAATGTTCAGGGATGCCTCGATTAAAATAACAGTAAATGTAAAAGGGACCATTATTTCCCAGAGAGGCGGAAAGATAAACGGGAAAAAAGTCCTGTTTGATATTCCCCTGCTCAGGGTCCTGACATTAACCGAGCCGCTGGACCTTCAGATTAAATACCGGTAACTGTTCTTCTTTTTCATAATAAAACCGGCTGAAGCCTTCCACAACAGTAATTACACATAAATTGTATATATTTTCCGCGATTTCGCGGACACATCCCGAAAAAGCCGGTTGCGAATAATCACGGAATCTGGTTGTATAATATATAAAGGAAATATAAATGGAAGTAACAGGAATTTTTATAATTACGCTTGTCTTTGCGGGTGCAGCAATAGCTTTTTCTGTATATAAGTCGAAAAAACTGAATGATGTCTTCCGCACTGCCGCCCGTATGCTTAATCTGGAATTTACTCAGGAAGGGAAATTCAAGCCGGTTATCAGCGGGCACATCGGGAGTATCGGGATACATGTTTTCAGGAAAGCATTCTCGGCCGGTAAAACTTCTGTGGATACCGTAGGCTA
>CAZKOK010000436.1:0-3962 GCA_964554355.1 uncultured Spirochaetia bacterium
GTCAATCTTGGCTCTACCCTGAAATATGGGCAGGACAATATTATTGCCGAGATTGATGTTTATGTCAGCGGCGATACACTTTACCTGGAAACAGATCCTTTTAAATCATTTTCTTCTTTCACTCTGACGATATATGTTCCTGCCCGGAATATCGATACAATTGCTTCCGGAGGAGTGGGAGATATCAGCGCCGATCATACAATTTCAGCATCTTCATTCAGTCTGACTAATTCCGGTGCAGGAGATATTGAACTGACTGTCAGCGCAGACAGCCTGGAATGTGTATTGAGTGGCGTCGGAGATATAATCCTTGACGGATCGGCCGGTTATCTTTATGCAGCCCTTTCGGGTGTAGGCGATATTGAAGCGGAAAATCTGCCGGCGGATTCCTGTTATGTGTACCTCAGCGGAGTTGGAGATATCGAAATTACAGTACAGGACTCGATTAACGGAGCCCTTTCCGGAGTCGGAGACATATACTGCTGGGGAAGTCCTTCAGTAATGGGCATCAATGTGACCGGGGTCGGTCATGTATACCGCATGTAAACGAGAAAGCCGGGCCAAAAAACCCGGCTTTTTAAGAATTACCGGTGCTCGGACTTGAACCGAGACGGAGTCGCCCCCAACAGATTTTGAGTCTGTCGTGTCTACCAATTTCACCACACCGGCGTATAAAATTATAAAAAAGAGAATAACTTGCTTTTCTGCCCTTGTCAACGAGCATTGATATTCCCTTCAGAAAGATCAGACAATCCGGATCAGCCGGGTCTGTCCCCATTTATCATTCAATATTATTAATTTATAATTGCCGGCATGAAAGACCCGTATTCCGATTGCCGGCTCTGTCCCCGGATGTGCAGGGTTGACAGAAAGTACAGGCATGGGTTCTGCAAAAGCGGGACCAGGCTTAAAGTATCCTCGATTGTCCTGCATAAGGGTGAAGAACCTCCGGTTTCGGGGACCAACGGGTCTGGAGCAGTTTTCTTTTCGGGCTGTCCTCTGGGCTGTTCATTCTGCCAGAATCATCAGATCAGCAGCCAGGGGGCGGGGGCGGTGATAAGCAGTGCTGAATTTGTATCACTGCTTCTTAAGCTTGAGAAAAAAGGCGCCCATAACATAAATTTTGTTACCGGAACGCAATTTATTCCCGGTATTATTGCATGCCTGAAAACAGCCCGCGAGTATGGACTTGCAATACCGGCTGTCTGGAACACAAGCGGTTTTGAATCTGCATATGGTCTGGAAATGCTTACAGGCAACATGGATATCTTTCTTCCTGATATTAAAACTGTGGATACCGGGGTCTCGCTTAAAATTCTGGGAACCGGGCTTTATGCGCAAAATATTATTTCTGCAATTGACAAAATGGCAGTACCGCCGGTTTTTGATGATAAGGGCCTGATCAAAAAAGGAACGATAATCCGTCATCTTGTACTTCCGGGCCTTATGGAAAATACGCGGCAGGTCCTTGAACTGTTTTCGGAAAGATACAGGGACAGAGCCCTGCTTTCGCTTATGGTCCAGTACGCTGTTCCCGATGGAGCCGCACTGTCATCAGGTCTTCCGCAAAGGATGAAAAGCGGTGCCGGGGGTCTGTCCCCAAAAGAATATGACAAGCTGATTGAATGGCTTGACCTGTATGAAATTGATGAAGGCTTTGTTCAGGATCTGCTGCAGGACCGCGGCTGGCTGCCTGATTTCGCCCGATTTAATCCTTTTCCCGAAGAATATTCGGAAGTTGTCTGGCACTGGAAATAAATTTCTTCCGGCAATGTGTGAAAGATTGCAGAACACTACCGGCGGGCAATTCCAAGCTGTTCTTTCATGAACTCCAGAAATTTCCTTGATGCATTGGCAAGCGGGATATTCTTTCTCCATGCAGCAGCGAATTCGCGCGGAGCAAGAGGTTCTGCCAGAGGGATTTCAAAAACTTCCTTCTGGTCAATTTTCCGTGCAAAAAACTCTCTGGGGACGCAGGCTATTCCCATGCCTATTCTTGAAAATTCGACAAGCAGATCAAGGCTGCCGAGTTCTATCTCCGGATTCAGAAGAACGCCTTTTTCCATAAACCGGTCTTCCTGGGTTTTCCTGGTGATTGTCCCGGATTCAAGCAGCAGCAGGGGGTGTTTCTTGATATCGGAAAGGGCTGCCGGAACGGGGATTTTCCCCCAGTATTTTTCACCGCATAAAAAACAGTCATGAACAGTGAATATGGGCATGAGGTTAAGTGAAGGGTCTTCCATCGGCATTGCCACCAGACCGATATCGGCCGTTCCTTCCTTAAGCAGTTTTGCTGTTTCCGAGCTTGTCCTGTTTGTTATCCGCACCTGAATACCCGGATACTGAATATGAAAGCGTTCAATGACAGGCAGAAGGATGTGCCTGCATATTGTGTCGCCGGCGCTTATTACAAATTCACCCGTTTCCAGGTTCTGCAGCTGACGCAGATGCTGTTCACCCTTTTCTATGAGGGCATAAGCCTGCTCGATATACTGATAGAGCATCTCTCCGGCTTTTGTCAGCACCATCCCTCTCGGCTTTCGTGAAAAAAGTACTGTATCGAGAATTTCCTCCAGATGCCGGATTGCCTGACTGACTGCGGGCTGTGTAATAAACAGGTTTTCGGCGGCTGCAGTAACACTTTTATGTCTTGCAGTTTCGTAAAATACTTTGTAAAGTTCTAAATTGGTTTTCATATAAGCTGTTCTTATATCCTGTATAAATAATAATAATTTTACTTATATGGGGCAACAGGTATATTATCATCGGGGTTTGAAGAAAACCGAATAAATTTTCCGGAGTTTTATATGGTAAAAGCAGTTGTTGGTTTGAATTGGGGTGATGAAGGCAAGGGCAGAATGGTGGATTATTTTGCCAGCGAAGCTGATATGGTTATCAGATATCAGGGCGGAAGCAATGCCGGACATACTGTTGTAAACGAAAAGGGAAAATTTGCATTTCACTGTTTCCCTTCAGGAACCTGCTATAAAAATGTTCTGAATATTATTGCAGCCGGTGCAGTTATAAACCTGAAGGATTTTAAAACCGAACTGGACATAATAAAATCGCAGCTTGATGAATTCCAGCTTGTTATATCGGACAGGGCGATCCTTACTCTCCCCTATCATATCCAGCTTGAAAAACTTGAAGAGACGCGCTTAAAGGACAAGAAATACGGTTCAACTCTTTCGGGCATAGCGCCCACTTATGCAGATAAATATCTGAAAAAGGGAATTCAGGCCGGAGAACTTCTCTATCCTGAATATCTGAAAGAGAGAGTAAAGGATATTGTTGAATATAAAAATCTGCTTCTTAAGGCATACGGGGCCGAGAAGCTTGACGCATTGGAAGTATTTGATGAAATTCTTAAGCTTGGAGAGGTAATAAAGCCGTTTATCAAGGATGTCGGGCCGATAGTTGCCGAAGCGATAAAGAATGATAAATCAATCCTTCTGGAAGCCCAGCTTGGCGCTCTTCGGGATGTTTCACACGGAATTTATCCGTTTACCACCTCATCATCCGTTTTATCCGGATATGCATGCGCCTCTGTCCCCATTCCTCCCGGAAAAGTAAGCGGAGTTGTGGGAATTACCAAAGCCTATTCGACCTGTGTGGGAGAAGGCGCGTTTACTACCGAAATATTCGGCGCTGTGGCAGACAGAATAAGGGAGGTCGGAAAGGAATACGGAGCCAAAACCGGACGTCCCAGGAGAATTGGGTATTTTGATGCGGTAGCCACCCGCTATGGATGTGAACTGCAGGGAGCAACGGAAGTAACGGTGACCTGCCTTGACGTATTAAGCGGTATTGAAAAACTGCCGGTATGCACGGAATATGATATTGATGGAACAAAAACAGACCGCTTTCCGGTCTATTCAGGGCTTATCAAGGCAAAACCTGTCTATACTGAAATGGACGGATGGCAGGATGATATTTCCGGAGTGCGGAAATTCGAAGATCTT
>CAZKOK010000437.1:0-3961 GCA_964554355.1 uncultured Spirochaetia bacterium
CATTATTTCATTAGCTCACCTTGCGGCTTTTAAAATATAAAACTTTATCATTCATTCTTTCCGTTTGGCGGCTAAGTTGTTCGGCCATCGAAGCAAGTTCTTCAGATGATGCTGCGTTCTGTTCCACAACCGATCTGAGCTGATTAATTGCTGTTTTAACCTGCTCAATGTTAAGTCTTTCACCGTCGCAGAAAGTATTTATTTCATGCATATTTTCTGTTAATGTCCTGATCTGAGGAAATATCTCGGAAAAACTGGTTTCGGTCTCGGCAATTATCTTCTTTGATTTGTCAGACAGATTAAAAATATCCTGGGCAGCTCTGGAGCTGTTGTCGGAAAGCTTTTTGACTTCGTTTGCCACAACTGCAAATCCCCTTCCATACTCATTGGCACGTGCAGCTTCAATTGAAGCATTGATTGCCAGGATATTTGTCTGCCTGGCAATTTCGCTTATCAGGGTGATTCTTTCATTTATCTGCAAAGAGGATTCAATCGAATTTTTAAGAAGCTGCTGGCCTTTTTCCAGGTCTTCCACTATTGTATCCGCTATCATCTCGGTTTTTTGAGCCTTATCTGCATTTATCAGAATTGTTTCCGAAATATGTTCAATTGATGATGCAAGTTCTTCGGCAAGAGCGGCCTGTTCGGCTGCGGCCTCGGAAAGGCTTTCTGCTGTAGAACTAAGATCCTGGCTTCCTGAAAGGTTTTCATCGGATACGGATTTTATTTCCGTGATTATTTCTTCAAGTCTTCCGGACATTTTGTGAAGCGATTTGTATGCACCGCTGAACACCAGTTCCTTGTTTTCTTCGGCATTCACAAGATTCCCGTCTGCAACAGATTCTGCGAGTTCTTCAATCTGCCATGGTTCTCCCCCAAGAGGTTTTGTTGCCGAACGCGCAACAAATACCGTAATCAGTATTGCAATAATCCATACTGCAAGAAAAACAACAGCGCTTGTCAGAATTGAATTTCGCGTATCAATCAGGAAATCAGCTCTTTTCTGTTTTATCATATTGTCTATATCATCAGTATAAACACCCGTACCGACAATCCAGCCCCACGGTTCAAAGATTTTTACGTATGAACTTTTGGGAAGATTCTCCGTAAGCCCGTTCTCCAGCGGCTTGGGCCATGTATATGATACAATTCCTTCGCCCTGATCACGACATTTTTCAACAAAGGCCTGGAAAAGATTCTGATTTGTACTATCCACCCTGTTGTAATCAGGGTTATCCAGAACAATTCCGTCAAGCTCTGGACTTATCGGATGCATTATCATGGTCGGATAGGGTAGATCATCTGTATTGATCCAGAAATAACCGATGCCGTCATCATAACGCATATCACTGATTTTCTGCATGCTTCCGGCTTTCGCCTGCAGCTCTGCGTCGTCGATATAAATTCCTGTTCCGATTATCCAGCCGAACTCCTCTATCAGGCGGACATAGGACAGTTTAGGCCTGTCTTCAGTTATTCCGTTTTCAAGCGGTTTCGGCCACATATAATCGACAAAGCCTTCACCTCTTTCTTCACATACTTCCACCATTGCCTGGAACAGGTTTTCATTAATTCCCATTGCGCAGTTGTACTTTTCATCATCAAGCAGAGTCCCGTCAAGTTCAGGACTTATCGGATGCATAATCATTTTCGGTATCGGTCCCTGATTATTATTCATCCAGACATAGCCGACTCCGCTGTCATACCGCAGGTCTTTTATTCCCTGCACTGAATCATTTTTTGCTTTTGCCAGACTGATTTTCTTCATCCTGTAAAGAGAAAGATTTTCATCAATAATCGATTCTGCCAGATCTATAATATTTTTAAGCTGGGGTCCGAATTTTTCCTCTAAAAAGTTTTTATCATTAAGGTTATCATAGTCAGCTTTGATGCTTATGCAGGCCATATCTATATAATTTTTCAGATTTTTATTTATTTCATCTTTTTTTTCTTTTTCATATTCTGAAATTTCTTTTTCATATTTTCTGTTTTCCGATATTGCAGTATAACCCATAAACACAGCCATTATTACCGTAATAGTAAGACTGACAAGTATCATAATCTTTGAACCGATTTTCCATTTCCTGAAAATGTTCATATTTTCCTCCAATTTTAAATCAGTAATTTTAACTGGTGCATATATATTAATCATAAAAGTTTAAATTACTGATTTCAAATAATTGAGGAATAAATATCTTTATATTTTCAGTCTGATGGATCCTGTCTGTCCGGATCAGCTGTCTGATTATACAAACTGTTCGGGGACAGGGAATTTCGTGCACAATTTACCGACTTCACAGCTTATCTTCACAAGAAGCTCTTCATTTTCGAAATCAGAGGTAATTGCCGTCATCCATTTCCCTATCTGCTCCATTTCTTTTTCCCTGAATCCGCGTGTTGTTACGGCTGCGGTTCCAAGCCTTATTCCGCTCGGATCAAAGGGTTTTCTGTCATCATTCGGAACAGCATTGCAATTGCAGACAATACCTGCTTTGTCCATTGCTTTGGCCATCTGTTTTCCGGTAATATTCTTGTTTCGAAGGTCGATAAGCATGAGATGGTTATCGGTTCCGCCGGTAACAAGGCTGAAACCCTGCGAAATCAGATATTTAGCAAGAGCTTTTGCATTTTTCACAATCTGGGCGGCATATTCCTTAAAAGCAGGAGTAAGGGCCTCTTTTAATGCCACGGCAATTGCAGCGGTTGTGTGATTGTGCGGACCGCCCTGACAGCCCGGGAAAACGGCCTTGTCTATTGCTTTTGCATATTCCTCTTTGCAGAGAATCATTCCTCCGCGGGGACCCCTGAGTGTTTTGTGGGTAGTAGTTGTAACGATATCTGCATACGGAACCGGCGAAGGATGAACTCCTCCGGCCACCAGTCCTGCAAAATGGGCCATATCGACCATCAGTATTGCACCGACTTCATCAGCTATCTCTCTGAATTTTTTAAAATCAAGCTGCCTGGAATAGGCAGAATGGCCGGCCACAATCACCTTCGGTTTATGTTCTATTGCCAGGCTGCGGATTGTGTCATAGTTTAAAAGGCCTGTTTCTTCATCAAGTGAATAGGAAACTGAATTAAAATACTTTCCCGAAATACTTACCTTTGCTCCATGGGTAAGATGACCTCCGTGAGGAAGCGCCATACCGAGTATTGTATCTCCGGGTCTGCAGAAAGCAAAATAAACTTCAAGATTGGCCGGCGAGCCGGAATAGGGCTGAACATTTGCATGATCAGCTCCGAACAGTTCTTTCGCTCTTTCAATCGCAATCGTTTCTATCTGATCAATTACCTGCTGTCCTTCATAATACCTTTTGCCCGGGTATCCTTCCGAATACTTATTGGTCAGGACTGATCCTGTTGCATCCATAACTGATCTGGAAACATAATTTTCAGAAGCAATTAATCTGATTTTTGTGTTCTGCCTTTTTTCTTCGGCTTCAATCAAAGCGGCTATCTGCGGATCGGTTTTCGAAATCTGCATATAATACCTCCATGGTGGCTCCCAGGCAGGGACAAAAAACGCCTGGACTTTTTTTAGCCCAGACGCCCGACTATTTCTTTTGGATTATTTGAAACTGCTCCACCGGGGTTACTTCCCCTATTGCGTCAGTTGCAGTTCCTTTGAAAAACATACACGGAAATCAGCAAGTTGTCAAATAGTGATTTTGACTGTCTCTTCCAGATCATCTCCGCAAAGTGAATAAATATCCAGCGCGTTTAAAAAAAGAAGGGATTCAATTTCCCAGAGCTGGTTCTGTTTTGACTCAAGTTCAACAGCGGACGCCTCAACATCGAGTTCTGTCACCATTTCAAACTCAAAGAATTTGCGGGTCTCTTCCAGAGTTTTCCGGTCAAGTGCAATACTGTTTTCCAGAAAGGTTTTCTTTTTTTCAAGGAATTTTCTGTTTTCCAGGCACAGTATTATTTTATTTGCCGTGTCTTCCCTGGCCAGCTC
>CAZKOK010000438.1:0-3961 GCA_964554355.1 uncultured Spirochaetia bacterium
TTTTATATCAAAGTCCTGCAGGAATATATTACTGATGTAAGAACCGGGAAAACCGATTGGAATGAAAGCTGGGTTGTTTCAGAAGTAAATGAAACTGAATGGCAGGAAATGAAAATAAATTTGCTGAATGAATATGAAAAACTTCTCAGGTTTATACAATCGGTGGAAGAATGGAAGAATGGTGATTATTTCGACGGAATATTATCGATTTTAACTCACTGTGCTTATCATCTTGGAGCATTAAGGCAGCTTTTGATGCTTATCCGCAGCCGGTCATAAAAAAACTTCGCATTAGACGAAATATGAGGCTTAAGTCAGCGGAGGACAATCATGAATGAACAGTTGATATTTCATACAATAGATGAAATCAGAAACTCTGTCTGCACAGGAGGCGCTGGAAGAAGCATTATGCTTCGGCTGGATTGACGGGTAATTAAAATAATACAGCGAAAGCGATGATACAAAATATAAAAAGAAATTTTCGTCACGCAGAAAAAAAAGCAACTGGTCGGAAAGAAATAAAGGATTGGCTGAAGAACTGATCGAATCAGGATTGATGACGGAACACGGCCTTAAAAGATCGGAAAGGCAAAACGGGAAGGAATGTGGACCGTCAAAAAAGAGAACAGCGATCCGGAAGATAAAATCCGCATGCTTGAAGCGGCATTGAAAGGGTATCCTGAAGTTTATGCAAAGTTCAGAAATTATCCGCCGTCAGGCAGGAAACCTTTATCCTTCTACTTTGCTAACGCCAAAAAAGAGGAGACCAGAATAAAAAGACTTGCCCGGATTATTGATGCAATAAAGAATCACAAGAAAACTGTGATGTGACTGCAGAAGAATACTGGTGAATCCATATTTGCGGGAATATACGCGCGCTGCCACTCAGATCTTCTGTGCACCGGGCTTTCCCAACGGTGAGCATTCCATGAACGTCAGCAGTAATATCAGATACGATATTTCCTTGACGTATGTATAAACATTGTATACACTATATGTATGGAAACTAAAATAAAGAAATGGGGAAACAGCCTTGGGATCAGAATCCCTATGAACATTATAAATGATCTTTCACTGGGAAACGGCTCAACTGTTGATATTGTCGAGGATGCTGATTCAATTGTAATTCGCGCTAAAAAAAATATGAATCTTGATGAACTGCTGGAGAATATAACCGCCGAAAATCTTCATTCTCCGGTTGATTTTGGAAATGCTGAGGGAAATGAGTCTTGGTAGCCAAAAACTATACTCCGGAAAAAGGTGATCTTGTCTGGCTTAATTTCACACCGCAATCAGGTCATGAACAGTCAGGGAAAAGACCTGCTGTTGTATTATCCCCCTCCAAATACAATAAAAAAACGGGCCTGCTCATCGCCTGCCCTGTTAACGGTAAAATCAAAGGATATCCTTTTGAGATAATAATAAATGGCAGGAAAATTTCAGGAGCGATATTAGCCGATCAGATAAAGAGTCTGGACTGGAGATCACGGAAAGCATCATTCATAGAAAAGATCAGGGAAGATAGTTTTACTGAACTTCAGGAGAAATTAAAACTGCTGCTGTTTTCCTGACCGAAAATACTGCAGCATGCCGGATTTGCAGGATTCTGCCCTCCGGGCACTGTCCAGCAGGAGGATCATGATGTTGAAAAAAAAGCAATCTCCAACATTTATACGTTTCCTTAAAAAACTTTTCCAAATCATCCTTTACATTCCGATCCAGATCATATTCATCCCCTTTTCCGTTATCGGTCTGATAACAGGGTTATATAAGGAAATGGTACTGAGCAGGAAATTCGGGGCCTCCTTCTCGGCGGGCCAGGCGCTGCAGTACAGGTGGATCATGCATTATTTTAACACAAGACCCGATCCGCTCTCGGTCGCATTTACCAGAAAGTTTCCCTGTGAATCACATTTCGCTTTGTGGACAATAATGGGCGCCCTGATTATTTCCCAGCGCCTGTTCGGGTTCACCACAAGGAAGCTTGGAAAACTCGTGGAACCAGGCAGGGAGAATCTGGATTCCACAGCGGGCATCCGGGTACTCACTTTTGACAGGATAATGAAGAAACACCTTGATGAAATGGAGCAGATCGTTTTACCGGGAGCCGGATTTGATCTGATCGCCCTGAATTTCACAAAAGATAAAGATATAAAGGTTTTTGAACTTGACCAGGTCAATACGATTAATATCAAAGTGAAAACGCTGGGAAAAGCCGGTATTGAACATGACTGGATCACTTATATCCCGGTCGACTATTCAGGAGAATCATGGGCAGACAAACTTCTCGAAGCAGGTTTTGACAAAACAAAAAAAACCCTGTTCCTGTGGCAGAGTGTTTCTTTATATCTCGATGCAGATACTGTCAGGGATTCGCTGAAAGCAATGGCCGGTTTGTGTACAAAAGGAAGCATCATCGCCCAGGACTTTTATTCCCGGGAGTTCAGTATGGGTTTCAATTCATTCGCGGTGAAGAGCCAGAAGAACCTGATAGAAAAAATGGGAGAGCCCTGGAAATTCGGAATAGATATGTCCGGCGATCCAAAGGCGGCAGTCGGATCATTTCTTAAAGAATGCGGACTGAACATGACGGGATATATCCAATTCGGGGAAAAACTCGATATCAGGCCGTTTTACTGCATTGTGGAGGCTGAAAAGCTATAAATCATTTATCATGGGAAACAGATTCCGGGTAAGATTCTGTGTATTTGGGATAAAGATGTTTTTATGAGTACCGAAGGTCTTTTTGACAAGTTATTCAGAATACTTGACGGCGATAATAACTATTTCATTTCCGGATCCTTATCTTTCCTGCCTTTGCTGGATAATTACAGAAAACCCGGCCATGATCTGGATGCAGCAATATGGAAAAATACTTATATAAGAAAAAGCGACAGGATAAAAGAAGAAGGACAGCCGGTACGCTTAAGGCTTTCTGAGGTGGCTGTTGCCAACACAGCAAAAATCCCGGAAATTGCAGACCCGCTGACCGGTTTCATACACCTGGAAAATGATGAAGGCCTGCTGGATATTATGCTTTACAGAAAACATAAAAAAAGCATCAGTATGAATCTGGGATTCGGGTTTAATATGCATATCCGGAAGAATATACTGGAAAAATCCGTAACACTGGAGTGGAAAGGATACAGGTATAAAGCTGCACCGATGGAATTGATGTTTCTGCTTAAATCAGTTGAGTTTCTCCGCTGCCTGAAAAACGGAGAAAACAGTTATACGAATACAAAACATTATGAAGATATAAAAAGAATGGCTGAAATTGTGGACTGGAATTCTCTGGACAGTTTTATAAAGGGCGTGGAAATAAAATGGCTGAATTTACCTACCTCAATTAATAATCTTGTTAACCCGATACAAAAAATAGCATTATCAATTGATCTCAACTTTTTAAAGGATAATCTGGTTAAGAACAGGCATTAAACAGACTCAATATCTGCACACAATCAGTACCGATCGCCTTCCACGCCGTTATTTATGAGAGACTCAAGGCTGTCCAGTTGTTCCGGCCGTAAAATTATTTCCTGTGATTTCCAGTTTTCTTCCAGGCGTTCAATTCTGCGTGTGCCCGGTATAACTGCAACACCATGCGACAGAAGCCATGCCAAAGCAACCTGGGCTGCAGTTACTCCGATATCTTTTGCGACTTCAGCCACCAGATCGGCCAGCCGGCTGTTTCGGGTGATTGCTTCTTCGCTAAACCTCGGATTTTCAAGCCTCCAGTCACCGGGTTCCAGATCACTTCGCGACCGGATTTTTCCGGACAAAAAGCCCCGGCCGAGAGGACTGTATGCCACAAACCCGATATCAAGCTTTCTGATTACCGGAAGTATTTCGGTCTCGACGTCCCGGGTCCATAGTGAATACTCGGTCTGCAGCGCGCTGACCGGATGGACTTTATGGGCCCTGGCGATGGTTTCCGGATCTGCCTCGGACAGGCCGATAT